>CAJKZL010000529.1 GCA_905204385.1 uncultured Odoribacter sp.
GCATGCCGGGCATAGCCGGCTGATGGTTTGTGGAAATGTCGACGATACGGTGCTGCAAACGCTGGAAGAACACTTCAACCGTCTGGAAAAGCCCGGGCAACCGATGGACGCCCCGGTTTATCCCTTCGAGCCGGCTCCGGTAAACCGGTATCACACGGAAAAAAAGAATGCCGTGCAATCGAGCCTGAGAATCGGCAAATCCGGCGTCCGCCTGACCGATCCGGACTATGCCGGCTTTACGCTCCTGAATACGATCCTCGGCGGGTATTTCGGTTCCCGCCTGATGTCCAATATCCGGGAGGAAAAGGGATACACCTACGGGATCAATTCCTTTAACGTCTCTATGCCACAAGGCAGTTATTGGTGTGTGGCCACAGATATCAACAATGAATATGTAGAAGCCACGATCGACGAGGTGGTGAAAGAAATCCGGAATTTACAGAGCGTACCGGTACCCGAAGCGGAATTGAACCTGGTGAAAAATTACCTGCAAGGCGATTTACTGAGAGAACTGGATGGAGTTTTTGCCCAATCGGATACGCTGAAGCATAAATTGAATTACGGACTCGACAATGGCATTTACCTGGAATTGATCCGGCAAATAAAAGATTGCACCGCCGAAGAATTGATGCGCATCGCCCGCCAATACCTGAAAATCGAGGAATTGTATAGGGTTACAGCAGGCAAATAGAAAGTACGAACGAAGGGACCGGAATATACCCGGGAAAAGAAAAATATCGTATCTTTGATCGACACATTATTCACCTTTAAAAGTCCAGGATCATGAAAACGTTATTTTTACTACTGGCGCTTGTGCCGTTCATCGCCACCCATCCGCTTTCTGCCCAGAACCAGAAGGCAGAAAAAGCAGAACAACTTGCCAGGTTATTCCAGGAAACCCGAACGCTGATCGAGAGCAATCGGTTTAAAGTCGTCATCGACCGGGTGTATCCCCAAAACGGGATGGACATGACCCGCTTTAATCCCCGCGGAGAAATTGTCGTCGACGACACCCTTGTAAAAGGAAATCTGCCCTTTTTCGGACGAGCCTATTCACTTCCTTACGGAGAAGGGGGAGGGATTGAATTCGAGGGACCGATGATCGAAAAGACCGTCAAAATCAAGCAAAGGAAAAAGAATAAAATGATCTTATATCATTTCTCCGTCCGGGGACAGAACGACGTTTATCAAATCAGCATCGACATCGCTGCCGGAGGAAACTGTTCTGTAGACGTCAGCAGCAACAACCGTACCCATATCGCTTATACCGGCAATGCTGTCCCGTTGGACGAAAAATAACTTCTTTACCGCAGTAACGTATAAGAAGTTATCATTTGGATAAAAATAAAGGATTATGCTAAAACGACTTTTTACCGGTATCGGTTTATTGCTGTGGGCCTGGACTCTTTACGGACAGGCCCCACAACCCATCACGAAATTCAGCGTGATTCAACAACTGGTTGACAGTAATCGTTTCGAAATGGTATACACCATTGCCACCACTCATCATACTTTTTATTTACAACCGACAACTTCTTATACCGACCAAAATATCCGCATTGCCCGCGACAGCGCTTTCATCATCATCCGCGATTCCGTGGCGGCAGGTTATCTGCCCTATTTCGGAAGCGGATATTCCATTCCGCAAACCGGAGCTAAAGGGATAGTGTTCAGCAATAAAATGCTGGACTTGACGAAAAGCCGGAAAGGAAGAGGCAGACGGCAAAGCATCTCTTATCAATTCTCGGTCGTCGGGAAAAACGATACGTATAAAATCAGCATCGATATCCGGCACAACGGTCAATGTTATCTTTTCGTCAACAGCCGCCTTATACACGTCCGCAATGAAGCTAACGCTCTTTTCGGTCGAACTCGATTCGGGTTGGCTTATCACCCGACAATACAAGACCTTTTGCTTTTCCAAAAGCTTTTGCACCGAATCATAAGACGCACGGCGATACAGAGTCGAAACAAATCCGAATACCGCAACGCACACAATCAAAATTCCGTACACCAAAAGCCTTGCCGCACGGCGGTTCTTGCGCAGGATAAAAGAGAAAACGCACACCGGAATAAGGCATCCCGCTATAAAGAATGCCGAATAAATCATTATCCTTCCGATGCTTTCGGAAAGGTTATAAATTTTTATGTTCAGACCGATATACGCCGCCATAATCCAACACAGGATTGATATAAGCAGGTATCTTCGCCCCAATGTAAGATAGTATGTTATGTCTTTCATTTTTCCTCGCTGCTGTCCTCACTCAAAAGCTCGTCATATGTCGTGCCGAGAACCTCTTTTATCGCCTTTAATTGGCTTGCGTAAATATGCTGGATTCCTCTCTCGATTTTAACAAGCGCCTCTCTCGTCATATCCATTCCCATAAGCTGAAGCCGCACAACCATATCCGTTTGTTTGAGTTTGTTTTGCTTTCGGATGCGCCGAATGTTCTTGCCTATTTGAATTTTATCCTGTTTTATCTTTTGTTCCATAACAATCTCCGTTCCGCCGCACCGCATCGGGGCAACTTTAAAATTCGGACCGATACAAGCACTTTTTATTGATTATATAATATATTATACCACAAAAAGAACCAAAACAAGTCCGTTTTTGATAAATTTCGCAAATTATGTTAATTCCGCAAAACCAAATAAATTGTTATAATTTTATCAATGCGCAATAATGCACAAAATATCGCTCATTTTATCATCTTTTGTTGGGGGCAACACGGCAAAAAAATATTGCATAAAAATTGTTTTTGTATTATAATAAGGTAGAATGGGAAAATTTTTGGATATAAATTTTTAAACCCGAAATTTTCCCTATCATAACACCATTAAACATTAGAAAAGAGTGATTTTGTGCTTAGACTTCAAAAATACCTTGCCGACTGCGGAGTCTCGTCAAGACGCGGTGCGGAGGAATTAATAAA
>CAJKZL010000530.1 GCA_905204385.1 uncultured Odoribacter sp.
GTGGGAATCAATTTATCCTATAAGCATGCTAAGTTAATTTTCCGCAACAGCCTGTCCATCTCCCTGAATAAATCGGAAGATTCGCCTTACGGTTCCTTCGACCAATATGTGAAGTTGAATCCCTACTGGACAGAAAAAGATGAAAACGGAAATATCCGGAAGTTCTTCGATGAAAATTATTTTTACTGGGGAACAAATTATCCCGCTAATCCCTTGTATAATGCCACTTTGAATACGCGTGTCACAACGGACTATTTGAATGTGACCAATAATTTTTCTATGGAATGGCGGCCTGTTCAATCCTTGATTTTACGGGGAAATTTCGGTATCTTTACCCAAACGGACAATCGCGACAGCTATTTCCCGCCGGAGCATACCCAATATCAGAATTATACCGGAGACGATTATTTCAGAAAAGGTTCCTACACTTACACGACGGGTAAAAACTATCGCTATAATGCTTCCTTTACCATAAACTACAATAAGGTATTTGCTGAAAAACATATGGTATACGCAGGAGTGAATATGGATGTGGAAAATTCGGAAGGGCATAGTTATACTTTTTCGGCCGAAGGTTTTCCATCCGGAGCATTGGATTTCCTGGCTGCGGCGATGCAGTATAAGAAAGACGGGAAGCCCAGCGGCAATGAATCGAAATCCCGGCGCGTGGGGATCGTCGCCAATGCCAACTATTCTTTCCACGACCGTTTCTTCGTCGACGGATCTTATCGCACGGACGGGTCTTCCCTGTACGGAGCCGACCGTCGGTTTGCGGGATTCTGGTCGGTCGGACTGGGATGGAATATCCACCGGGAAGCGTTTATGGAAAATGTCAGTTTTATAGACCGGTTGAAATTGAGAGGTTCGATTGGAGAAACCGGTTCCAACAATTTCTCTTCCTATGAAGCCCTGGCCACTTACAAATATGTTTTGAACGACCGTTATTACCTATGGATGGGAGCCACTCAGCAAGCCCTGGCCAATCCGGAACTGGAATGGCAGAAAACCATGAAGTATAATGTAGGCTTGGAATTAAATCTCTTTGATAAACGCTTAAGCATTATCGGGGATGTATATCTCGAACGCACCTCCGGATTGATGTCATCTTTGGATTTACCCCCTTCCAACGGTTATCCGAGTTATAAAGCCAATATCGGAAAGCTGGAAAACAAAGGATTCGAACTGAGGGCCACGGCGTTTATCTTCCGGGACACCGGAAAGCGCCTGACCTGGTCGGTTACCGCCGCCTTGATGCACAACAAAGATAAAATCATCGAGTTGTCCGAAAACATGAAAAAAAAGCAGGAGCAATTATTGAATACGGCCGGTTCGGTTCCCAACCAGGTCTGGAAAGAAGGCGACCCGATGAATGCCATTTATGCTGTTCCTTCTTTAGGGATCGATCCCAGTACCGGTAAAGAGTTGTATTTAAGAAAAAACGGTGAAGTGAGCTACAACTGGTATGCCAGTGACCGTGTTTTCTGCGGAGTTTCCCAACCGAAATTCCGGGGGAATATCAATACGATGTTTCGTTTCCGGGATATCTCCCTGAACATGTCCTTCGGATACCGCTGGGGCGGCCAGCAATATAATTCGACCCTGATCAACCGGGTGGAAAATGCAGATAAGAAATATAATGTAGACAGAAGAGTATATGAAGACCGCTGGATACATGCCGGGGATAAAACCTTCTTTAAAGGAATAAAAGAAACGTCCCAGACCTATTCCACTTCACGCTTTGTTCAGGATGAAACCACCTTTATGTGTCAAAATCTGAACCTGACTTATGAATTGCGTCAAAATAAATGGATCAAACAACATCTGGGTGTGGACAATCTGGTCTTGAAAGGAAACATCGCAGATTTATTCCGGATTTCAACGATAAAGCAGGAACGCGGGACCTCTTATCCGTTTTCCCGGCAGTTCTCGTTTTCTTTAACGGCTGTATTTTAGGTTGAACCAGGAAGGAGAGCAAACCTTCACATTCAAAGAAAAGGATCAGGGAATGGAAAGAAAACGTAAAGTTTTTATTCCATATGCCACTAAAAATAAAATTATAGCGATATGAAAAATATAGTATTTCTGGGAATAGGGTTGTGGGTATTATTCAACCTGCAATCCTGCAATAACTGGCTGGATGTGAAACCCGAGACCGAGGTGGAAGTCGACAGGATGTTCGAAAATCAATACGGATTTCAAAGTGCCCTGACCGGGGTATACTTGGAGTTGAAGAATGCAAGCGTCTACGGAGGACAATTGATGTACGGCACCATCGAATACCTGGCCCAACATTGGGAGGTAAATTCGAATGAAAACTTAAAGGCATTATCCCGCTACAACTATATGAACGGGAACGTGCAAGGGTCTATGAACGGCATCTACAGCCAATTGTATACGGTCATTGCCTATGCCAATGGCATTCTGGAAAAAATCGACAACAAAAAAGATGTTTTCGAACCGGGCATGTACGAAATCATCAAAGGAGAAGCTCTGGCTATCCGGGCTTACTGCCATTTGGACTTACTGCGTTTGTGGGGCCCTATGCCGGCACAGGTAAAACCCGGGAAGATCTTGCCTTATGTCAGGACGGTAACCATCGCTTATCATGATCACCATACTTACGACGAGTATGTGGCTTTGCTGAAAGCAGACCTGACGGAAGCCGAACGGTTGTTAAAGCATGCTGATCCGGTGCTGGCGTAACACGAAGAAACTCACTTTAGCATTTCTGCTACTGATTTTCTGAAAGCCCGTCAGTTAAGGATGAATTATTATGCCGTTCAGGGATTACAGGCTCGTTTTTATTTATGGCTGGGGGGAACGGAAAATAAAGCCAAAGCTTATGCTTTTGCCCGGGAAATAAAAGAGGCCACCGATAAAGACGGGCAACTTCGTTATACCCTGGGATCGGCCGAAGAGATT
>CAJKZL010000531.1 GCA_905204385.1 uncultured Odoribacter sp.
ACGAAAAATCGAAAAAAGAAAAGGAACTGATCGGGATATACCTGACTTCCCATCCCCTGGATCCTTACAAACTGGAAATGCAATTGTTGTGTACACCGCTGGAAGAACTGAACAGCGGACTGGACAATTTCAAAGGCAAGGAGATCACCATCGCCGGGATCATTACTTCTAAACGCGAAGGAAAGACTAAAACCGGCAAGGATTTCGGCATTCTCACGTTGGAAGATTTCAGCGGGACCTACGAACTGGCATTTTTCGGAAAAGATTACGCCGATTTTCATCAATATTTTATCGACGAAACAGCCATTTATGTCAAGGGGAAGGTCGGCCCGAAATGGGGACGCGAAGGAAACGAACTGGCTTTCGCTATTCAAAAGGTAGACCTTTTGGAAACCATCACCGAAAATGCGATCCGTTCCATCACCCTACAAGTGGACATCGAAAGCCTGACCCTCGACACGGTGACCGAAATTCACAACCTGTTTACCACGGATATCAACAGTGAAGCCTACAAAGAAGCCCGGCAGAAAGCGGCAGAACTGAAGGCGGCCAAAGGCAATAATCCCGACTATCCGGACGAACCCGGGGAAAAACCGGCGGAGATACCGCTTCACTTTATGCTTTTCGACCGTCAGGGCAATCATGTCAGTATGTTCTCGCGTACCTGTAAAATCCGCAAATCGCGCGAACTTTATGAGTATTTCGAAAACAATGATGCTATAAAAATGAAAATCAACTAAATAGGGATCACAATCAAGCCCTCCGGACCAGGAATCCGTTTTAACTAGGTTTTAACTCGATTCGCTCCCGTTTCAACCTTGAATTAAAAAAAATGTTGTAACTTAGCGGACAGAATGATATAAACTTTTAAAGATAAAAAACTATGGCAATTGCAGTGAATGACTCTAATTTCGAAGAGGTTGTACTAAAATCGGAACAGCCTGTTCTGGTTGACTTCTGGGCAGAATGGTGCGGACCATGTAAAATGATGCTTCCCATTGTTGAAGAAATCTCTGAAGAATTTGCAGGAAAAATTACCGTTGCTAAGGTTGACGTCGACGGCAGCCCAAGCACAGCAGCTAAATTCGGTATCCGTAACATCCCGACTATCCTGTTCTTTAAAGACGGTAAAGTTGCTGATAAACAAGTAGGTGCAGTACCTAAGAATTCACTGGTCGAGAAAATCAACAAACTTCTTTAAATAATTGAAAATTGAGAATCGAAAAATCCGATTCTCAATTTTTTTAATCGTTGCTCTAAAGCCTTTTCTTTATCTTTTCAGGTTTATAGCCATGAACAAGCTCGAAGATATTATCCGCTATGAACAATTCGACAATCTCGAATTCATTGCCTCTCAGATTGTTGCGGGTTTTATCACCGGTTTGCACCGGAGTCCTTATCATGGTTTTTCTGTAGAATTTGCCGAACACCGGGTATACAATACCGGAGAATCGACCAAACACGTCGACTGGAAGCTTTATGCCCGGACAGAGAAGTTATTCGTCAAACAATTCGAAGAAGAGACGAATTTACGGTCGTATCTGGTGCTGGATACTTCTTCTTCGATGTTGTTTCCTTATCCGTCGGCGAAAGTCTCTAAGCTCCGGTTTTCGGTTTATTGTGCAGCAGCCTTGATTCACCTGCTCCGGAAACAACGGGATGCTTCGGGTTTATGTCTGTTCTCGGACCGGATCGAAGTGTTGACGGATGCAAAATCGAACAGCACCCACATACAGACGATGTACGCCCACCTTCAGGAGATTTTGCAAAATCATTCGGTTTCCCTGAACAAACCCACATCGACAGCCCAGGTGCTCCACCAACTGGCGGATACCATACAAAAAAGAGCGCTGGTCGTTATTTTCACCGATATGTTTTCGAACGGAGATACGGAAGAACTCTTTTCAGCTCTCCAACACCTCTGCTATAATAAACACGAGGTGATCCTCTTTCACGTCAAAGACAAACGGATGGAAGAAGCATTCGAATTTTCGAACCGCCCCCATCTCTTTATCGATCTGGAAAGCGGCCGGGAAATCAAATTTTCTCCAAATGAAATCCGGGAGACTTATAAGCAGAAAATGGCCGAATTTTACCAGGAACTAAAACTACGTTGCGGACAACTCCGGATCGACTTTGTCGAAGCCGACATCGACCGGGAATTCCACGAAGTATTATTCCCCTACCTGTTAAAACGCAGCAAATTATATTGATTCATTATCTTCAAAAACGGTTGTATCGACAGGTATTTCTGTATTTTCCTGCCGGACATCCGGAATAAGAGTCAACATGCGGATAACCGAATCCCTGACGACCTCATACCGATTCAAATCTCCGTCTTTCAATGTTTTCTGAGGTTGTGATTTGATTGTCAGCGGATTGATCGGCTTACCGTTTTCATATACCCTGAAATCCAAATGCGGGCCTGTGGCCAGACCGGTAGCCCCGACATATCCGATGACCTGCTTCTGGGCAACATCTACCCCTACTTTGATTCCCTTTTCGAATCGGGACAAATGCATATAGGTCGTCGTATAAATACTATTGTGTCTGATTTTGACGTAATTTCCACCTCCCTTGGCCTGATAACCTTTTGCAATAACCCGGCCTTTCCCGATGGCATACTCCGGAGTACCCGTCGGCGCAGCATAATCTACACCGTGATGAGCCCGGTAACGCTTCAACACAGGGTGGAAACGGCTGTTCGAGAAACGGGAAGAAATCCTGAAAAAATCCAAAGGAGCTTTCAAAAAGGCCCCCTCCAAACTCTTTCCTGCTCTGTCGAAATATAATTTTTCTCCGATCAGTTCGAACGGAATGGCATAATAAGTACTGTCACCATGCACGAAAGCAGACCCCAATACATTAAAATTAAGCAAACTCTTCCCATCGACATATTCCTGCTCATAAATCACGC
>CAJKZL010000532.1 GCA_905204385.1 uncultured Odoribacter sp.
TGCCTGGAACCAGTATTTCGGTTGGTATGGCGGCAATCCTTCGGGGATAGGCCAGTGGGCGGATGCTACGCACAAGAAATATCCGCAACGTTGTATCGGTATCAGCGAGTACGGTGCAGGGGCCAGCATCTATCACCAGCAGGAAGAATTGAAAAAGCCCGCCGCCAACAGCTATTGGCATCCCGAGAACTGGCAGGCTTATTTCCACGAAGAGCATTGGAAAGCCATTGACAGCCGTCCGTTCTTGTGGGGGACATTTGTATGGAATATGTTCGATTTCGGGGCTGCCCACCGGACGGAAGGCGAGATTGCCGGAAAGAACGATAAAGGCTTGGTCACTTTCGACCGTAAGCATAAAAAAGATGCTTTTTATTTTTACAAAGCCAATTGGAATGCGGACGATCCCTTTGTATACATCACTTCCCGCCGTTTGGCAGAGAGGACTGCGGGAAAACAAGCGGTGAAAGTATATTCCAATCAGCCTGAGGTGGAGCTTTTGATAAATGGAAAAACGCTGGGCAGGCTAAAACCGGTATATGGCATTTGCATTTGGGAAAACGTGGATTTCCAACCGGGACAGAACACATTGACGGCTAAGTCGAAAGCGAAAGTCATGGATGAAGTGAGCGTGAAATGCAGGCATTGAGGTGGGGTATATGCGATTAGAGTAGTGCGGAGAAGGATCGGGACTCTTGTCGGTCCCTTTGAAACTCCGGCGAAGGGATTTTGAGGATTCCGCTTAAATTCCCTCTTACGAAAAGGTTGAAAAGCCGGAAGGCTTTTTGGCCTTTTTGATTATAAAAGCGATGTATATTGTAAATAAATGACAATAAATATTATTTTTGCATAGGCGCATGAAAAATTAATATCGATGATTTATGCTTAGGCTAGGGTGTGTGATTCTATTGGTCTGGATGGTTATCCTGGAAGTAAAGGCTGTGTCCGGGAACAACCGGCATTTTTTCTTTACACACCTGCAACTGGAGGACGGTTTATCCCGGCAATCGGTTTTGACGATATTTCAGGATACCGAACAATATATCTGGATAGGAACCAACGACGGACTGGACCGCTACGACGGTTATGGTTACCGTCGCTACAGCAAGGAATATGAAGATCCTTATTATCTGGACGATGATTACATCCAGAAAATCCTCCAGGATTCTGCCGGGAATGTATGGGTGGCGACCGGCTGGAGCGTGAATTGCATCGATCGTCTGACCGACTGTATGGCCCACTATCGGTTTGTTGAAGAGAAAAGGGAGTATATCGGAATGATGCATTATACTTCCGATAAACGTTTGTTGGTGTTCACTGAAAATTATTTGTATTTATACGACTCCCGGCGGGATACTTTTTGTTTACAGAAAATAGACGGAGAGATGCCCCGTGATGTCTTGTCCGTTGCTGAGGACGGAGACGGTAATTTTTATCTGGGCACTAATAGTCAGGGATTTTTTATTTACGACCGCGATTTTCGGTTTATCGGGAATTTGCATGCGGGAGGAAGCGGCTATTCGGGGCAATTGCCCCAGGGATCGATCGATGAAGTGTGGGTTGAAAACAGCGATAAAATCTGGATGATCGCCAATCACCGGGAATTATTGTTGTATCGTCCCCTAAGGAATGAGATTGTAGCTGTAGGGGGACTTTACTGGGTGTCGAAGTTTATCGATTGGGATGAAAGATATCTGATGGCAGGAGGGGCCTACGGTTTGTTTTTAGTGGATAAAAATACCCTTGAAGTGTATCCTCTGGACGTCCGGGCAGGCGAATACGGCGGATTGAGCCATGCTTACGTGACCGGTTTGTGCAAGGACAGGATCGGGGATTTATGGGTCGGCACTTTCTACGGGGGAGTTAATTATTTCAATCGGTATAATCTGAGGTTTGACTTTGTGAAGAGCATAGAGGCCGCAGGTATTATCGATGAGGGAGTGGAAGATGCGAACGGCGTGGTGTGGTTCGGGATGGAGGGAGGCGGATTACTGGCCTATGATACGAAGGCCCGGACCCAGCGCAACTATTGGATCGAGGGGAAACCTATGTCCTATTGTGAGGTAAAATCGGTGATTCGCCAGGGAACGGATATTTATCTTTCCCTGAATGGGGCTAGAGTATATCGTTTTTCTATTCCGGAAAAGAGATTTCATCTGGTAGCCGATTATGGAATCGGGGATATTAGCGCTTTATATAAGGATTCCGCGGGAAGGCTGTGGATTCCGACCAATTCCGATGCCGGACTGGTCGTTCTGGACGAGAACGGGCAGGCTATCGACAGTTTGAATTTATGTAATCGGTATCCTCGTTTGAAATTTATCGTTTCGGTGCTGGAGATCGGGAAAAATGTTTTCTTATTCGGAACCCGTTTCAGCGGGGTACACTTATATAACGGAAATACCGGCGAATGCAACGTACAGTCGTTGAAAAAATGGGGCTTGAGTCAGGATATTTATTTACAGATTACTTCCATGCTGCAGGACGGCAAAGGAGATATCTGGGTAGCTACCAAAAGACGGGGCCTTTTCAGGCTCGATAGCGGAATGCAGTTGAAGGAGCATTACACCCAGGCGGATGGATTGCCTGCTCGCAGTTATGGCATTGCAGAACATAAGGGGGATAGCTGGTTGATGAACTCCAAAGAATTTTACCGATTCGACGTTCGGCAGCGGAAGGTGAAACGCTATCCGTCGATAGAAGAGTTGACGATGGCCGAAACATCGGTGAACGCTTTATTCAAAGGGAGTGATAACCGGTTGTTTTTACCGGGTACGCGGGGATTTCTGGTGGTCGATCCCGACGTTTTAACCGAAAACGCTGTGGTGCCTCCTGTTTTATTGACTGATTTGAAGATAAACAATCGGATTGTCGTCCCGGGTGAAAAAGATTCGCCTTTATCGAAGAAACTGAATTTGC
>CAJKZL010000533.1 GCA_905204385.1 uncultured Odoribacter sp.
CCTCCGCACGGACCGAAGAAATGCTGTTGAGCGAGCTATTGCCCAAGATCGTAGACAACTATAAAATGCGAAGAGTGGAAATGATGTGTCTGGAAGCGGACGAAAAGATTCTGGAATCTCAGAATGCCGGAAATATGGAAGAGCTTCTGGAATGGATCAAGAAAAAGAATACCATGGTAAAAGTGAGGGCTCGCCTCAATGAAAAACTTAAAAGGACCATCTAGCCTTACCCTTTAATTCCTGACTTCTATCGATGGGATGAAGTCTTTCCGATAAAAAAGCCTGTCCGCGGTGGCACGGACAGGCGGATCAACTGCGATGCGATTTGTTTATTCCTCGTCCACCAAGGCTTTGACGTCAATTTCACGAATCATGGCGTAGGTAGAACCATTGGCAGCCAGGATGGTGATTTTGATATAGCGTGCTTCCTTCAATATGCTGATATTACAAGGAAGAGCTCCGTTGTTGTTTCCTCCGTCGAGCGCATAAGTTCCCAGATTGTTCCAGACGGTATTGGGAGAAGTGGGATTTTCCAGGGTCGATTCTATGCGGGCAGAGGTCGGACCACTGGTTCTGCCGTCCCTGCGGTAAAGGGAAACCACAGAAGGGATAACCGTCTGATTGAGGTCTACGACAAGGTATTGCGGAAGAGTGCCCGTAGAGGTTCCTGGGCCATAGTTACCGCTATACCAGACAGAATGCCAGAAAGTCCCGTCGTTGCCGTCGATGGCATTGATGGCCGAACCGGCATCTCCCCCGGTTTCTTCGGATGAAAAGTCTGCAATATCCCAAAGTCGGTTGCCTGACTCGTCTACTTTTGGAAGTTGTACTTCCGTTTTGGTTTTGAAGCTTCCGGTTACGGGTTCCGAACCGTTTCCGATATAGTCGAAGCTTTGTATCCTATAATCGTAGGTAGTCTTTTCGGATAGTCCGGCAACATTCCACTCGGTTTCGAGGGCCGATAAAGTATCGGTAAGGGACCAATCGGATTCTCCTTCTGCCTTCAACCGGATGATAGTATATTCGAAATCCTCGTCTTCCGGATTCACCCAGCTCAGGAGGGTACTGACGGCTGCTGAGGAAACAAGCAGTCCGCCGACTTGCTCAGGTCCCTGGAGATCTTCGACAGGTCGGTAAGTATTGTCGGCATAAGCGACCGCCGATTTTTGCAGATTTTTCGATATCCCCCGGATGCCGATGGTGTAGGCGGCATTATATAGACGGGTGATGGTAAAAGTAGTCGAATGACAAGGAGCTGAATATAAAGTGGGATCAGCGTCGTTCCCCTGCCATTCCACCTGGTAATAAGCCAGGTTCGAAACGTCCGAAGGCGCTTCCCAGGAAACGGTCAGACTGTGTTCTCCCGGGCTGACGGATATGCCGGAAACGGCAAAATCATAACTGCCTCCGGGCAAAGAGTCGTTGATGACAATTTCTCCCCCAGATCCCGCAACTCCTTCGCCTTCATTACACTGAATGAAGCAAAGGGAGGCTATCGAAAGAAGAAATATTTTTCCGGTTAAAATACTCGTTCTGTACATAATGTGTTTGTTAAGTGTTTATTTTTTGCCATTATAGATCACGTATGGACTGATCACCTCTATCAGCCATTTACCAGGATCATTGAATTTGTAGCTGTTTTTGAAACGCACCTGATAGGAAGGGTAGGTTACGCCTTGAGTATTGACAATTTGCTGATAATAGTCCGTTAGGGTCCAATAGGTATTGTCGATACTGTAATACACCAGGTATACGTTGTCTCCGTCGTTGTACATGCTTCCGAAAGCCGGATAAGGAACGGTGGGGAAGCGGAAAATGCAGGAGGTGTCGGTATAGGTCACCTTTTCAGAGCTACCGTGAATGGGCAGTGAGTTGTCGTGATAACTATTGTAATTTTTTCCTGCACTGGCGTCATACCACCGTTTTATCGCTTCCGGCGGGAAAGGAGTGCCTTCGGAATCTTTTACAACCATTTCGAGTTCCACGATGTCCGATTCGCCTACTTTGTAGATTTTCCGGTAGGGATGGGTATTCTGTTCGATTTGTTCATGTTCTTCTGCAGTATAAGGGTTACGGTTGGCAATTCCGTTTTCACTGCCGTCCCGGGATACACCATAGAAATAATCCCCGAAATTTCCCGGACGTTGGAAAGGTTTGGCCATTAATTTGACGATGCCGAAGTTTTCGAATACCTTGGTGGATTTGCTGTTGGTTGCCCGCACGTCCACTCCGTACAGACCTTCGTTCAAATTGACCGTAGCGCTGTTAAATACCAGTTGACCGCTTCGGGGATTGATCTGCAGGGGATTTTCCGAAGAAGTATAGAGTTTTTGGTTGACCAGTTCCATGGTCGTATCGGTGGTTGCGTTATACGCTGAACTCCACAGGGAAATTTCGTATTTCTGATTCAGAAATTCCGGTACCTCCCTGCCGGTGGTGAGATCCCTGACAGTAACTAATTCAAAGGTGATGGGACGGGTAGAACCGTCGACATAAGGAATTCCTGAAATCTGGTAGATTCCTCTTACCTCTTCCAAGGTATCTTCCCTCATCTCGATTCCGTCGTAGCTGAAGAAGCCGACGTCCGGTTTCTGACAACGAAGCAGGGAGAGGGTAAGCACAAAGGCTATAATGAGTCTGAATATCGTTTTTACGTTCATAATCGCTTAATTTAAAACCGCTTTGTGGAAAATGAATTTGTGGTTGTTTTGAAGCACGTGTATGACTCCTGTTGTTGTAATGATACCGGAGGTCTGTACCCGTATTCTTTCGTCTTTTTCTTTAGAGTTTGCAACGAGCATTGCTGCCAGTGCTGCAGGGCCGATAATGCCTAATACGTCTGTGGGGCCGGAGCCCACTCTTAATTCTGCAAGTTTTTCGTAGGTGATATCTTCATGTTTTATT
>CAJKZL010000534.1 GCA_905204385.1 uncultured Odoribacter sp.
AGAGGGCCAGAAAGGTCACGATGCTCCAGATGCTCACCAGAAAGAAAGTGGCTCTCCAGGATAAAGAGGTGGCCAGGGCTGTCCCTAGGGGAACACCGAAAAGGTTCGCTACCGTCATCCCGGCAACCATGATGGCTACGGCTTCCGAGCCTTTCCCTTTGTCGGCCAGTTTTTCTGCCGTGATGGATGCTACGCCGAAATAAGCGCCATGAGGTAATCCGGAGAGTAAGCGGCCGAAAAGCATAAAATAGTAGTTGGGAGATAAGGCTGCACATAGATTGCCCACCAGAATGAAACACATCAAGGTTAACAGTATCTTTTTTAACGGATATTTCCGGGCCAGGACAAGTGCGGGAGCGCCCAGGCATACGCCTAAGGCATAAGCAGAAATAAAATGTCCGGCTTTTGTCAGGCCGATATGGAGGGCCGAGGCGACATCGGGCAAAATGCCCATCATAACGAATTCTGCGATCCCGAGGCCTAAGGTGCCGAATGCCAAAGCTATGAGGCTCTTTTTCATGATTTGGTTCGTTTATCACTATGAGTTTGACGTTTTACATACGTTTCAGCCATAAAAAAGGTCGGAAACAGAAGCTCCTGTTCCGACCTTTTCACTTTTTTTCGGGTTGTCAATAGTTATTTTTCTTCGGCTCGAAATAGGCTTGCGGGTGTTCGCAGGCCGGACATTTCATCGGAGCTTTTTTCCCTTTGAGGACATAGCCGCAGTTCCGGCATTGCCATTCGATTTCTTCTTCCCGTTCGAATACTTTGCCGGTTTCCACCCGCTCCAATAAAGTGCGGTAGCGTTTTTCATGCTCAGCTTCCACTTTGGCGATTTGACGGAAGGTGTTGGCGATCTGCGGAAAGCCTTCATCGGCAGCGATTTGTGCAAATTCGGGATAAAGCTGGTCCCATTCTTCGTTTTCTCCTTCGGCCGCAGCTTTCAGGTTGTCGGCAGTTGTACCGATCACGCCGGCCGGAAAAGCGGCTGTGATTTCTACCATGCCGCCTTCGAGGTATTTGAAGAATTTTTTGGCATGTTCTTTTTCCTGCTCGGCGGTTTCCATAAATACCCCTGCAATTTGTTCATAACCCTCTTTTTTGGCTACACTGGCAAAAAAAGTATAACGGCTTCTGGCCTGTGATTCTCCTGCGAACGACTTCAGCAGGTTTTGCTCGGTTTTGGTTCCTTTGATACTCATAATGTTTATCGATTGTTTGATTTAGCACTATCCGGTTGAGGATGTATTTTAAGATGGGCAAAGATAGCAAAATAAAGGTTTTGTTTTTATAAAAAGGAAGGGGGATTAAGGTTGATGGTTTAAAGTTGATAGTTTAAAGATGAAAGATTATAGATTAACGATGAAGGAGGAGGAGAGAGGGATTGGGGAAAAAGTATTAAATTTGTGGGGAGTAAAAAAAGAAAATATGCTTTCAAGAGATCTGTTTGCTTCGGTTATCAAGACTTTTTTCAAAGAACTCGACGATGTGCGGGACGGGGGAGAGCAAGTGAACGACGGACGGTTGTATGCCCGTTTCTACCCTTCCTATTTCGGGATGGAACGGGATTGGTTTGTCCGGAAATCTGCAGAAGAAATTACCGTTTTTTTTGCGGATGATCCCATCCATAAATTGGAGTTATTGACGGAATTGATGTACCGGGATGCTTTTTCTTTGACTGACCGGGATATGCAAAGGATTATCTTTCAAAAGATATTGCAGTTGTATGACATTATCGACGAACGAAGTCAGGAATATTCCATGGCCCGGGTGAATAGAGCAGCCGGCATACAAGACTTCCTGAACCAATAATCTTGGGGGAGATCCATTTACAATTGGGCGGTCATCCCCAGGTACATTCCTATGAAATAAGGGATTAACCAAATAAACCAAACTACAATGCTGAAGCGGCTGAAATCGTGTTTGGCTTTTGCGGAGCCCCGGCGGAAAGTCCAGAACGCCCATATGGCATGAATGGCCATCAGGAAAATGGCAATGCTGCCCATCACGGCATGAAGGCGGTTGTCGTGTCCGGTGAGGCGGACCAGTTCTGCCATAAAGGTTGTGCCTACAAAATCGCAGATTAACCCGAGGCCGAAGGCAAAAACGTGCCATCCTTTTAAACGGCCCTGGATGCGTTCGCTCCACACGCCTACAGAATAAAAGATCAGGGCCATGGATATGATGATAATTGCCGCTAGTAAAAACTGGTCGTCGTATGCTGTCAATTGCATGATATTCCTGAGTTGGTTTATCTCTATTACGCAATTACGGACATTAAGTTTTCTTTCCTCCGGGCGGCTTTCCGGTTGAGGCGGGCAAAGTTGCAAGCCGGGTCCGGCTTGCAACTGGATAAGTCTGACGTTTTATTTGGCTGCTACCACTTCGATTTCCACCAGGGCGCCCAACGGAAGGTCTTTTACGGCAAAAGCGGCGCGGGAAGGACAATCCTCGGTGAAATATTTTGCATATACTTCGTTCAAGGCTGCAAAATTGGCGATGTCGCTAAGCAAGCAGGTCGTTTTCACAACATTAGAGTAGCTGCAACCGGCTGCTTCCAGGATATAGCCGATATTTTTCAGCGATTGTTCCGTCTGTTCCCGTATGCCTCCTTCGACAAATTTTCCGGTATTGACATCCACCGGCAGTTGTCCGCTGATGTAAATCATTCCGTTTACTTCTATTGCCTGACTGTAGGGACCGATAGCCTTGGGTGCTTTCGGTGAGTTAATTACTTTTTTCATTTTTTCAATTATTAATCGTTTGGCTTTAATTTTCACAAAAATAATAAAGATTTCGGTCAAAATTACCAAAAACCGGAGGAATATAGCAGGCGGCCGGAGAGGAGTTGCAGGACTGCCCGGACGTACTGGCGTGAATAACGGGGTGAGGGGGCGTTTA
>CAJKZL010000535.1 GCA_905204385.1 uncultured Odoribacter sp.
TGTTAAGCTGGAAGGATTTGCAGAAGGTGTACAGGCCGGTGGTAAATTATCTTTGGTGGTAAGAAAACTGAAAGTAAGAGCATTGCCTGCTAATTTGCCGGGAGAAATCGTATTGGACGTTACTCGTTTGGGCTTAGGTAAATCCATTAAAGTGAAAGATTTATCTTTTGAGAACTTCGAGATTGTAAACGCAAAAGAAGTAGTGATCGCTCAGATTAAACTGACTCGTGCGGCCCGTGCTGCAGCTCAGGAAGCAAAATAAGTAAGACATTATGAAGTATCTTATTGTAGGGTTGGGAAATATAGGCCCCGAATATCAGGATACGCGGCATAATATCGGTTTTAGTGTGTTGGACGCCTTTGCTAAGGCGTCCAATGCTATTTTTGAAGATAAACGCTATGGTGCCGTCGGTGAGGTGAAGCTGAAAGGAAGATCGTTGATTTTGCTTAAGCCCAATACCTATATGAATTTGAGTGGAAAAGCTGTTAGCTACTGGATGCAGAAAGAAAAAATCGCACTCGAAGATGTTTTGGTGATTGTGGATGACCTGGCTTTGCCTTTCGGAACCTTGCGCTTAAGGGCCCAGGGAAGCGATGGAGGGCACAATGGCTTGAAGAGCATCAATGCTCTGTTGGGTACTTCGGCATATGCCCGCTTGCGTTTCGGTATCGGGAATGATTTTGCAAAAGGCCGGCAAGTAGATTATGTCCTCGGAACCTGGGACGAAAAGGAACGGGAAGAATTGCCTGCTTTATTGACCAAGGGGGAAGAAATTATTACTAATTTTGTATTGCAGGGAGTTGTGAGGACTATGAATCTGTTTAATACCAATAAGAAAGGTTGACTACAGATTAAAGAGGATAGATTAAAAGATAATAGAGGGGATGAAAGATGGAAATAGGAAATTGAGCTTCTATAAGGAGAAATCGGGATATGGAAGAAGAAAGAGTAAGGATTGACAAGTGGTTATGGGCTGTACGGATTTTTAAAACTCGGACTTTGGCCGCCGAGGCGTGCGCCAAAGGGCATGTAACGATAGGGGATGTTCGTGTCAAGGCATCGCGTGAACTGAAGGGAGGAGAAATTGTCAAGGTAAGAATTCCGCCCATCGAGAGGCATTATCTGGTAAAACTACTGGCCGATAAAAGGATGTCCGCTCAGTTGGCGGTTCTATTTGTGGAGGATGTAACTCCTCCCGAGACTTTGGCATTGCTGAATGCTGTTAAAGCTTACGGCTTTGAATCCAGACCCCGGGGGGCAGGTCGACCTACAAAACGTGACCGCCGGATGATCGATAAACTGAAAGAAGGAGAAGAGGAGGAGTAGGGACAACTCGTTTTTGCTATTATTATGAATTTATAATCCATTCACCGTGTTAATCGCTAGAGAGAAAAAGAAAAACAATATTGCCGAATACATTTTATACATGTGGCAGTTAGAAGATATGTTGAGGGCATTGGATTTGGATATCGAGCGGGTGGATCGACATATTGTTTCCGGTTTTCAGGTCGATGACGAAACTGCCATAGAAATTCATGAATGGTATGACAATCTTATTGCCATGATGAAAAAAGAAAAGGTGGTACAAAAAGGCCATATTCAGCCTCTGATCAATACGATGAATGAATTGACGGAGCTGCATTTTTATTTGCTTCATGAAATTCATGATCCCCGTTACCGGCAATTGGTAACTATGGCGGCCGGTAATTTGGTAGAATTCCGCCGTAAAGCGGGAGTAGACGACACAGTGTCCGATGTGGAATTGGCGATGAATGCTTTATACGGTCATTTGATGTTGCGGTTGCAAAAAAAGCAAATCAATCCGGAGACTACGGCCGCTATGGAGACTTTCAGTAAGATGATCGCCTATTTATCCGACCGTTATAAAAAAATGGAAGAAGAAAAGGAATGACCCTATAAAACAACTTTAATATTTTGCTATGAGAACAATTGTTGCAGTGGTGTGTATTTTGCTCCTGGCGATGCAGGGCAAGGCGGAAGAGCGTAAGAGGAATTATGAGAAGAAATTTCCCAAGGCAGACATAGAAGAGCTGGTGTTGTCGACCTCCCATGGAAAAATAGAAATCCTCCAGTCCGAGGAAAAAGAAATTGCAATTTATGCTGAAATCAAGGTAAATGCAAAATCTGCGGTCAAAGCCGACGAAATGCTGGAACTTATTCAGATTATGGAGACTCCGACGGATCGTTATTTGAATATCGAGACTCAATTCGGGAAGGATATGGGCCTTACTTCTTTTTTGTCCGGCATCAGTGTAAATGTGGATTACAAAGTGAATATTCCCAAGGGAATAAAACTTCGCCTTATAACTACCGACGGTAATATCTACCTGGGAAATTTTTCGGGCGAATTAAATGCCGATTTGCGGAATGGTGACTTTAAGGCAGCAGGATTAAAAGGAGGGGAAGTGTATATTAAACAGGAGAAAGGTAATTTTTCCGTCGAGGAGGTTGCCGCCTTAACCGGAGAATTTAAAAACTGTACGCTTCAAATCGGCTCAGGTGATCAGTTGCGGCTGACTACGAATTCCTGTGATGGTCAGCTTCATTCCATAGATAAACTGAATGTCCGTTCTTCAGGAGGGAATCTGAAAATCGGCGATATAGAAGAGCTTACGGGGAGTTCATCTTTTACCAAATACGAGGTACAGGATTTGGCCAACATTTTGGATATGGATATGAAATGGGGAGAGATGAATATCCGAAATATTCAGTTGATGTTTTCCGAAATCCGCCTGAAAGGGTCTTTTACAAAGGTGGGACTCAGCTTCCCGAAAGAGGCGGGCTATCACCTCGAACTGAAACGAAATAAATCGCTGAAGCTGGATTTACCCGCGAATCTGAATATGGAAGAGCGTCCGTCGGGGGAAAG
>CAJKZL010000536.1 GCA_905204385.1 uncultured Odoribacter sp.
AGGGTAGCAACCCCAATTCAATCGCCGTCGCAAAACATCCCGGATTAGCAATATGCACACTTTTTTGAATCGTTTCCCGCGATAATTCCGGCAAGCCGTACACAAAGCCCCGGGCATCTTTTTGCAGGCGGAAATCATTTCCCAAATCGATGATCTTCACACCCTTCGGTATGTCGTGAGTAGCGAGAAATTCACCGGACACCCCATGCCCCATACACAGAAACAAAACGTCTATATCCGAAAAATCGATATCGGAGAAAATCAAAGGAGAATAAAGCAAATCCTTATGCACTTTATAAACCGCTTCCCCTTTATGCGATTCACTTTGTATATATTTCAATTCCGCCTGCGGGTGATGAATCAGGATACGGATCAATTCACCGGCAGTATAACCGGCAGCCCCGGCAATTCCAACTTTCATTCAGTTATCCATTTAAAATGATTCGACACTTCAAACACGATCGATACGATCCGGATCGGCCATCCCACCGGGAAGACCCGATCATTTATTAAGCCCTAGGAAAACATTCATCAAAGAATGCTGTCCCGACCCTCTTTTGCCAACAATAATCTGTTAGAGATCTTTATTCACAGCATTATAAATCCGCAACGGCATGGAAATAATCTTTGTGAATCCCTTCACATCCTCGGCAGTCCAGGCATTATTCATTTCCCCATATTCGGCAAAGCCGGAATTCATCAGATCATGGGCCGATTCAATTCCAATGAGATCGAAATGATAAGGGCGAAGCCGGATAAATACTTTCCCGCTCACCTTCCGCTGGCTGTTTTCCAGAAATTTCTCGATATCGCGCATTACCGGCTCAGAATACATGGCTTCGTGCAGAAACATCCCGTACCAATTGCCTAGTTGTTCCTTCCAGTATTGTTGCCATTTCGTCAAAGTATGTTTTTCCAGCAATTCATGCGCTTTAATAATCAGCATAGGGGCCGCAGCCTCGAAACCGACGCGCCCCTTGATGCCGACAATCGTATCCCCGACATGCGTATCCCGTCCGATAGCCCAGGAAGCACCTATCTCTTCAATCTGACGGATCGCCTCGATTTTACTGATTTTCTTACCGTTTATCCCGGAGATCTCCCCCTGTTCGAATTCCAGTTCCAAGGTTTCCGCCCCTTCTTTTTTTAATTGGGAAGGGTAAGCTTCTTCCGGCAGATTAGTATGAGAATGCAGTGTTTCCTTTCCGCCGACCGAAGTTCCCCAAATTCCCTTATTGATGGAATATTCCATTTTTTTCCAATCGGAATGTACCCCGTGAGCCTTTAGATATTCTATTTCCGTTTCCCGCGAAAGCTTCAAGTCCCGCGTGGGCGTAATAATTTTTATGTCCGGAGCAAATACCGCAAAGCAAAGGTCAAAACGCACCTGATCGTTTCCAGCTCCTGTGCTGCCATGCGCAATGTACCGGGCCCCCACTTCTTTGGCATATTTCACTATAGCCAAAGCCTGGAAGGTCCGTTCCGAACTTACGGAAACAGGATAGGTCTTATTCCGGAGTACATTTCCGAACACCATATACCGGATACATTTCTCATAATAATCTCCGGTCACATCGAGATTCACATGTTTTTTCGCTCCTAAAGCATAAGCTTTTTCTTCTACGGCTTTCAACTCGGCTTCACTGAATCCTCCGGTGTCGGCCAGGGCCGTATATACTTCCAAACCTAATTCTTCACTCAGATACTTCACGCAATAAGAGGTATCCAGGCCTCCGCTATATGCTAAAACAACTTTCTCTTTCATCCTACTTTTCTTTACCGTCCGACAACTCCTTTCTTAAATAAGAGAGTCGACGATTATATTACCTTTTTCAATAACTTTACAATGCCATTACCTTGCTTTTTTTCTCCGGCTTTTCTTTCAGCCTCTTTTTTAGCAATAGCTTCAGGATCGTAGACCATGGCAGTACACAGACATTTCGTCATATTGGTACGCAATAAGATATCGTAGTTTACGCACGATTTACACACCTCCCAAAACTGTTCATCATCTGTCAGCTTGTCAAAAGTCACCGGCACATAGCCCAACTCTGTATTGATCCGCATCACTTGTTCACCTGTCGTCAAACCGAACAATTTCGCCTGTGGAAATTTATGACGCGACAACTCAAAAGCCGCTTTTTTTATCCGTTTGGCCACTCCCATTCCCCGGTAAGACGGCTTTACAATCAATCCTGAATTAGCCACAAGCTTTTCATGTCCCCAGGATTCGATATAACAAAATCCTACAAACTCTTCCCGGTTTAGAGCAATAATCGCTTTTCCCTGATTGATTTTATCGGCGATGTATTCGTCGGTTCTTCGTGCAATACCCGTCCCCCGGGCTTTTGCAGCCTCATCAATGGTATCGTTTATTACTTTTACATACTTCAAATGCCCGACCGAAGCAACCATAACATCTATTTTCATCTCACCTGAAAATTTTAATGATTTATATTGATATTTCTTAATTGTGCCTGAACGAACCTCTTCATTCAAACAACAGGACAAAGATATGCATAAATATTTATTATAAACAAATATTTATGCAATTATTTCATCACCATCCCGGAAAAACACTTGAATATAATCGAATTATTATTTAAAATAAATGCATAATTATCCACAAATCAGATTTATACCTTCTTTTTTTTTCCCGTCATTTGCCGAGAAGAAGAGCGACAAAAACTAACAATACCTAAAAATAAAAGAATTTTAACTTATAATTTGTTACGCAAACGTTCTCGATTTAGAAAAATTTTCATAGTTTTGCTCCGTAACTGTTAACAAAGGATTTATGGAAGGAAATACGATACTTAATCCCAATCCACTGGTGAAATTCTTGAATAAGCCTCAAAAAGAGTTCACCAAAGCGGATATTATTCGATAT
>CAJKZL010000537.1 GCA_905204385.1 uncultured Odoribacter sp.
GGAAATACAGGACAAACGGCCGCTCGGAAAGAGATGGATAAGGTGGACACAGGTGGCTGCTCAGGTGTTGCTGTTTCTGGGAGGTTTCCACTTCTGGAGGGAACAGGGTAAGGCACGGGCCGAATGTGCCCTTACACCGGAAGAGGCTTTGGCAGAAGTGAGGCAAGCGCTGGATTTTGTTTCGCTGAAATTGAACAGGAGTCAGCAGTTGATCGAACAAAATCTGGAGGAAATAGAAGTGATTAACCGATATATAAAAAAATAGTGGCATGAAAAAATTGATGGTTTTAGTCCTGCTGTTGGGCTGGGTATCCGCAAGCAGCGCACAGGATCTGGTCACGGATTTTTTGAAAAGAAGCAACGATCCGAAGATATTTACCCAAGTGAATATAAGTTCCAAGATGTTTCAGATGATTTCCGATATCACGGATGCCGAAACAGAAAGTTTGATCCGCAATCTCAATAGCATGAAGATTTTGTCTACGGAGAAAGAGGCGCAGCGATATTTCGGGGAGGCGATGGACTTGGTTAACCGGAAGGAAAACGGGTATGAGGAATTGATGAGTATAGTGGAAGAAGGCCAGGACGTCAGGATGTTTATCCGGGAAAAAAACAAGGTTATCAATGAATTGGTCGTCATGGTGGGCAGTAAAGAAGAATTTATGCTGATGAATTTTTGTGGAATCATCGATTTGAAAAAAATCTCCAAACTAACGAAGGCGGTGAACATCGAAGGTATGGAATACCTGAATAAAGTAGATAATAATAAATAATGAATATGCGATGAAAAAATTGACTTTATTGCTGTTAGGATGGGTGGTGATCACTTTGCCTTCCTGCGCTCAGAGAAATATGGATTTCGAACGCCTTAGTGAAAAGTATGAGGATGTCGAAGAGGTCGAATCCTTCGGCATGCACGGGCTGGGATGTTTGCTTGCTTCCTGGCTGGCTGCCCCGAAAGCAGGCGAGGCAAGTGCTTTGCTCAGGCAGGTAACCTCTTTTCATGTGCTGACCGGCGAAGGAGAGAAAACAAAGGAATTACAGAAAGACGTTAAATCGTTTATCCGTTCCAGTCGGTTGGAGGAATTGCTTAATATCCAGGAAGAGGGAGCGGATATCCGGATTTATGCAGAAGCGGAGAAAGATATGATTTATCAGGTATTTGTTTCTGTAGTAGAGAATGAGGATGTCGTTTTTCTACAGATGAACGGAAAATTCGATCGTTCGACCATCCGGAAATTATTGAAAAAAGCGAATATTCAGGTTCTTTGTCGCTAGTATTTCCGTTTCTCAGAAGGGATATTTCGGATTGACTTTCTTGCTCCGAACCGATAAATTTTTACCTTTGCGGTCCGATAAGGAATGAGGACATGCGATTATTGAATTATATATTTATCGGTCTGTTGCTGGTGTTGTCGTGCGGTTGCGGTAGGGCTAAAAAGAACGGAGAATTCCGTTACTTCCGCAATTTTCAGCGTACTTTCAACGACATGAACGACCGTCACCTGAAAGCTGCCCGTCAATGGGGGATACGACCGATACATACGGATGACGATTTCAGTCAGCAAAAGGGAAAATTGACTGAAATCCGTTCGTGCCGACATTATGAGGTGGATCCTCTGACGCACTCCGTTCCTTATCTGGTTCCCCGGGCTGAGGATTTACTGGAGACTATCGGGCAGAATTTCAGGGATTCGCTGGACAGTAAAGGACTGCCCGATCGCAAGATTATCGTTACGAGCGTGTTGAGGACTTCCGGCACGGTAAAACTTTTAAGGAAGAAGAATATAAATGCCAGTGCCAATTCGGCACATGTCTACGGTACTACGTTCGACGTGGCTTATGCCCGTAATAAAGGAGCAGCGAAAGAGGAAACGGATAAGTTGAAGTCCGTATTAGCCGAAGTGTTGCAGGATTTGCGAAAGCAAAAAAAATGTTATGTCCGTTACGAATTTAAGCAAGGATGCTTTCACATTACGGTTCGGTAATCTGAAAAATTGTACTACCTTTGTGTCCTGATTTCGAAAAAGCGGAGACGTTTTTACTTTTACTTTATATTTATTACTTGATTTTGTATGGGTTTACAATGCGGAATAGTCGGGCTTCCGAATGTCGGAAAGTCGACGTTGTTTAATTGTTTGAGTAATGCCAAGGCCCAGTCGGCCAATTTCCCTTTTTGTACGATAGAGCCGAATGTGGGAGTGATTACGGTTCCCGATGAGCGTTTAAATAAATTGGTGGAGTTGGTGCAACCTCAGAATGTTGTGCCGGCAGTGGTGGAAATCGTCGATATTGCCGGTTTGGTGAAGGGGGCCAGCAAAGGGGAAGGCTTAGGAAATAAGTTTTTGTCCAACATCCGGGAAACGAATGCTATTATCCATGTTCTTCGTTGTTTTGACGACGACAATATCGTGCATGTGGACGGAAGTGTCGATCCGGTGCGGGATAAGGAAATTATCGATACGGAGTTGCAATTGAAGGATTTGGAAACGGTGGAGAGCCGCTTGCAGAAGGAAGAGAAAAAAGCGATGTCCGGAGGCGACGCCAATGCTAAAAGATTGGTAGAGGTATTGCATCTTTATAAGGATGCTTTGGAAAAAGGTTTGTCGGCCAGGACGGTGGTACTGGATGAATTGCAGCAGGAAGCAGCCAGGGATTTGCAGTTGTTGACGGCTAAACCGGTGCTTTATGTCTGCAACGTGGACGAAAAAAGCGCGGTTGGCGGGAATGCTCATGTAGAGGCGGTACGCGGCGCGATCCGCGAAGAGAATGCCGAACTGCAAAAACGGTTTCCACGGCTAAGTCAGGAAACGGATGAGGACGGCAATCGCTACTATAGCTACACGCTGGAAGGAGAGACGGCGGGATGAACATCATCAAGGAGTGC
>CAJKZL010000538.1 GCA_905204385.1 uncultured Odoribacter sp.
CTTATACCCATAGGGGTTAACAAGGGCATGCATGCGGTTGATCAGAGCGTGATTCACGTTTTGCTCCCAATAGTCCGCATACCGGTCTTTCAATCCCCGGGGATCCATGCCCAGATAAGAATAATGGGTGAAAAACAAAGGGCCTCCGTAATCCATGCCCAACGGCAAAACAATCCCGTAAAATTGTATCCCGTAGCGGAAATCCGGTCAGCTAGACCAGCCCTAATAGAAGACGGAATCCCGAATCGGATAAGTGGGAGATGAAGCTGCCAGAACATAAGCCACCTGCGCCTCGTTGTGGCCGCGAATGGGATGATTCATCTCCCAGCCGTAATTCGGCGACCAATGCCAGTAGAGTACGTCCTGCTCATTGGTATACCACCGCCAGTCAGCCTCCCTCCACAATTTGTCTATTTCCTGCCTTAACTCGATTTCCTTGGGAGTATCGCGGTCAAAATACTGATGCGCCATGAGCAAGCCCTCGAATAAAAAAGCCGTTTCTACAATATCACCCCCATCGTCCTTAGCACTGAAAGCGATGGTCTTCCCGGTGGTACCATTCAGCCAGTGCGGCCAAATACCGTGATAGCGTTCTGCTTTTTCGTCCAGGAAATGCACCATTTTCAACAAACGGTCCAATCCTTGTTCACGGGTGATAAATCCCCGTTCAACCCCGACAATAATGGCCATCACTCCGAACCCGGAGCCTCCGGTAGTTACCACCTCATGATCGATGTGAACCGTATCCGTCCGCTCCCGGGCCAATCCACTGACCGGATGGCCGAAATCCCAAAAATAGCGGAAGGTCTGCTGCTGAACTTTGGTCAGCAATTCATCATCCGTCAAGTCCTGAGCCGATAAACTCCCGGCTAACCAAAACGTCAGCATCAACATCGATATCCTTATTCCTGTCCATTCCTTCATTAAATTCCTCCTCTATGTTCCTTCATCTTTAATCTATAATCTCTCATCTATAATCTCTTCTCTGCTACGGATTTTGCTGCAACACTCCCTGCGAAATATCGATTTGCTTCTGAGGAATGGGGAATACGCTGTTTCGGGCCGCATTAAACCGGGTAGCCGGATTGTCCGCCTTTAATTCCTGCAGGGCATAGCCTGGAACAACCTTATCGGCCCGGATCAAGTCGAAGAAACGATGTCCCTCCAGGGCCATTTCCACCCTTCTCTCCCGCCAGATCATTTCCCGGAGTTTCTCTTTGTTCGTTTCGGTAATTTCAGGCAATAGCCGGGAAGGATCCACGCCCTCGCCAACGGACCTTCTGGCCCTGTCCCTGACCATATCCAGCTTAGCGAGAGCTTCTGCCGGCCGCCCCAGTTCATTGGCCGCCTCAGCGTATATCAACAATACATCGGCATAACGCAAAAAATAAAGGTGAGCGTTTGTTTTTGTAAAACTGCTGGCATTCCAATAACCGACAGGCCAAATCACCTTATGGTTGGCCCTTGGCTGCAATCCCGCGGCAAAATTGATTTTTCCCACGCCTTCCACAGTATCCCCGTCAAAAAAAATGGTGGCCCCGCGGCGCGGGTCGCCTGCTTCATAGGCATCGGCCAGGCTTTCCGTAGGCGCCAGATAGCCCCAGCCCCAATAGCCACGGACGCCCTGCCACATGACAAACTGCGATTCGTTATCGCGGTTGTCCTGCCAAAGGAATTGGTCGCCCAACATCACTTCGTCCGAATAGAAAGAGGAAGGATTGAACAAATCCCGGTAATTGGGATGTAAATCATATTCCCCACGGACAATGACCGAATCGGCATAATGAAAGGCTTGCTGGTAGTTCTGCCGGAACAGATAAACTTTTGCCAGCAATCCCTGAGCCGTGCCCTTCGTCACCCTTCCCAACTCCTTCGTGCCCCATTG
Organism: uncultured Odoribacter sp.; assembly: GCA_905204385.1. The sequence goes on from CAJKZL010000538.1 coordinate 1,886, forward strand.
CTGGCGGGTAGGAAGATTTTCTGCCGCAAAAGCGAGATCCCTGATGATTTCGTCGTAAACCTGCTCCACCGTTGCCCGGGGTTTATTGTATTCTCCCGGCTGTGGAACATTCAGCATCAGAGGCACTCCGCCAAAAGCGCGAACCAGATTAAAATAGAAAAATCCACGGAAAAACCTGGCCTGTGCAGCACAGCGTATTCTCAGTTCCTCATCGTTCAGTCCCTGCAAAGATTCCAATGCGACATTACAACTGGCCACGCCATTGTAATTGCCTACCCACCAGTTGTTGAATTCATCTACACCGGCATCGTAAGTAAAGTTATTTACAGTGTTGAGGCGGGCTACGCTTCCGTCCGACAGTTCACTCCCCGTATCGCTGTTATCGCTGGGCAACTCGCAGATAACAAACCAAGGGAAACCTTCCTGATCCCATTCCCTCAAACGGGAATAAATCGCATTTATTCCCATCAGCGCCCCTTCTTCCTCACTGAAAAACACCTCTTCCGTCAACTTTCCCTGAGGGTCAGGACTTAAAAAGTCCTTGCATCCTCCCAAAGCCAGCAATATTCCTATAATCCCGCCTATTTTTCTCATATTCTTTCTTATTTTCATTCTCCTGACTTTTCAATTCTTCCCCGCTTTTTACAAGGTGATATTCAACCCAAAACGGCAAATGGCCGTCACCGGATAAATAGTCCGGTCGATGCCGGCCTCCAGGGAACTGCCTGTAATTTCCGGCGTAAAACCATGATACTTGGTGATGTAGAATAAATTATTCCCGCTAAAGAAAACCCGCAGATTGGTCAAACGCAATTTACCGGTAATCGTCTGTGGAAAAGTATATCCCAACTCCAGATTCTGCAGCTTAACATAAGAACCGTTCTCAACATAGCGGCTTGAAACGAAATAGTTGTTCCCTTCGAGCGTCATCCGTGGAATATCCGTATTCCGATGATTCTCGGTCCACCTTTTCAAAAACATACGGTCCCAGTT
>CAJKZL010000539.1 GCA_905204385.1 uncultured Odoribacter sp.
AACACGTCCAAATCTATAGAAAAGTAAACGGGAGCGCGGCCTATTTTTTTGGCGAGATTTTCGATGCCTGAAAATCCGAATCGCGTTGTGCAGACATGCTTTGCTCCCCACTCAAATTCCGCGCGGTCGCCTGAACGTATGCCAAACTGGAAAATGCGCCCGTCGCCAATTATCTCGTGGCAGCGGCGCATAACGCAAGCATGCGAAAGCTTTACGCCAAGATAGTCGCTGCGCAAGTCGGCGTGGGCGTCGAAGTGCACTATTCTAAGGTCGGGATATTTTTTTGCGCACGCTCGCACGGCTCCGAGGCTCACGAGGTGCTCTCCGCCCATCATAAAGGGCAGCTTGCCGTCGGACAGTATCTTTTCCGCGCGCTCTTGTATAAGTTTAAGCGCGGACTCCGAGTCGCCGAAGGGCAAGTCCAAATCGCCGGTGTCGATTATTAGGCAGTCGGCCATGTCCCTATTTTGGTATGGGCTGAAAGTCTCCATGCCGTAGGATTCCGCGCGCATGTATTTTGGCGCAAATCGAGCGCCGGGGCGGAACGAGGTTGTGGAGGCGCTTCCGGCGCCGAACATTGCTATTTTGGCGTCGGCGTAGGGGGCATCGCAGGCTATAAAAGTTTCGGAATTTTTATTCAACATCTTCAAGTGCCTCCGTCACATAGGCGGGCAGGGCAAAAGCTCCCGCATGCAGCTGTGGGGTATAGTATTTTGTTTTTATTTTTATCCTGCAAATAAGATGGATTTAATTTTGCTTTTTTATACTGCAAATATGTTCCTTCTGTTTTCTGAATCAGCAATTTTGTAAAATATTGTTCCCAGCTAAAAAACTCTGTGCTGACGATATAATCTTCTGGAATTTCCAGAAATATACGAACCTCTTTGTACTGTAAAAGATCTGAATTTAAAATCAGCCATTCAAAAGACTCCGGTAAATATAAATGTACGTTCTGTTTTTCCTCTATTTTATTGCTGAGAAGATTCATTTCTGCTCCAATTGCAGCACCGTCCGCAATAATACAGGTTTCTTCTGTTCCTGCCTTGCCGATCATTTCCGGTATTTTTGTTTTTCCACCAGCGCTTTCACATGTAATATTCCTTTCTGCACATACATTTTCAAAAAATTGATACCCAGAATTGGAATCTTCCGTAATTATTTTTTGTACTCTAACAGGAAGCCGTGCTGTTTTGGGATAGATCTGATACATTTTCTGATATATTTTTCTGGTATCTCTGTATTTTCCGGAAACATGCAATCCATAAATCTCTTCTACACTATACGGCAAATTATATAAGTTTTCTCTCGTAATCAATACAAAATAGTTTTCTGAACCCCGTATGGCAGAAGCAAATTCTTCTGTTTTTATAAAATAATTCTCCTCGTCTATGAAAAAGATGCTTTCCCGGCTGTTTTCCAAAATAATTTTCCAATTAACACCTTCCAGCACTCTGCACGGTACTTCACAGGAAACGTTGATTCCGCTGGACTCCCCTAAATTTTCTGCCTGCCGGATCATATTTACCAGTGTTGTTTTTCCTGATGCACTATCCCCCTGGATGATTGTAATATTACGCTTTATCACAAATTCATAATGAACTCTGTTATTTTGAATAATAACTCTTTTCTTTCCCTTCATACATCCACCTATACATAAGCCTCGGCAACATCTACAAATTCGGACATATTCCGCACAATAGTCCCTGTATTTAAAATCAGGATTTCAAAAGGATCTTTGCCAAACCGCATCACATGACGCAGATTAATCGTCAGATCCTTTTGCTCTCCTAATTTTAAAATCCATTTTGCACAATTATCTCCACATACGGAGGCATTAAAGATCTTTCCGTCTGTATCGTATGCCATCAGCAGCAACGTTTTGATTCCTCCGGATAAATCTTTCGGTGGAATCGGACCAAGCACCGGGCTGTCAATCAGATGCGCACTGATTACCTCCGAGCGATCCACATCGCGGATCATTTCTTTTGCCAGTGGCGTGGTCAGCCATTCATCTTCATAACAATTATCAAAATAGGTTGGCGGATGATAGATTGCACCTTTCATTTCTCCAAGATATATTTTCAACATAATAAAATTCCTCTCGCTAGCGCTCATTATATCGTGATACGCACATTATACCATATCTCAAAGCCTTCTTGCGCAAAAATGTATCGTTTGTCAACATTTTCCGGGATAAAAATGTTGACAAACGATACAAAACTATTGCCAAATGTCGCTAATTCATTTTTTCTCCCAAAAAGAAAGAAGCCATACTCTCTCAAGTATGACTTCTCTCCTTTTTCAAATTCTTTTTAAGGAAAAAGAATTACTCTTCTTCTGCGCCGTACAGTTTTACGAGTTTGTTCAGGTAAGTGTAACGGTCTTTTGCTTCCTGCTCGTTCTTGCCGAACAGTCTTTCTGCTTTCGCCGGGTTTGCACGTTTCAGAGAGTTGTAACGTACCTCGCCGTTCAGGAATTCCTGATAATCTCCTGACGGAGCCTTGGAATCCAGTGTGAATGCGCTCTTGCCTTCTGCAGCGAGTGCCGGGTTGAAGCGGAAGCAATGCCAGTATCCGGTCTGAACAGCGAGCTGCTCCTCGGTCTGTGCTTTGCTCATACCTTTCTTGATACCATGGTTGATACATGGAGCGTAAGCGATAATGAGGGACGGTCCCGGATATGCCTCAGCCTCTGCGATTGCTTTGACTGCCTGATTGTAATCAGCGCCCATAGCGATCTGTGCTACGTATACATAGCCATAGCTCATTGCGATGCTTGCCATATCTTTCTTCTTGGTTTCTTTACCACCTGCTGCGAACTGTGCAACTGCACCGGTCGGAGTAGCTTTGGAGGACTGTCCGCCTGTGTTGGAGTA
>CAJKZL010000540.1 GCA_905204385.1 uncultured Odoribacter sp.
ACCTTACTGAAGGATGCCGCTGCTACGGTGATCTATGGTTCGGAGGCTGCCAACGGGGTGGTCGTGGTGGAAACGAAGGCTCCGGCACCCGGAAAACTGCGGTTTACCTATAATGGTAATTATGAACTCGAATGGCCGGACCTGAGCGTGTATGATCTGACCAATGCGGAAGAAAAGCTCAGAATAGAGGAATTGGCCGGTTATTACGATGATAAGGACAATGTGGACTTGATGAATTTTTATAACCGCATCAAGCAGGAAGTGTTGCGGGGGGTGGATACCTATTGGCTGGAAGAACCGGTGCAAACCTCTTTTTCCCACCGTCACGGACTCACCATAGAAGGAGGCGATAAGGCCCTTCGCTATAAGATTTACCTGGGAGCAAAATGGTCGCCGGGAGTGATGAAAAAATCCGATCTGAATACAAAGACGGGAAAAGTGGATATCAATTATCGTTTCGGCAAGTTTTTGGTGAACAATACGGTGTCCGTAGATTATTCCAAAGGAGCCCGTACATCGCCTTACGGAGATTTCCAGGATTATGCCCTGGTGAATCCCTATTACCGGAAGACGGATCCCAACGGTAACGTTATTCAGGTTTTGTACGACCAGCGAACCGGCGACGATCCTTATGAGTTTGTGGCTTATTACGGTACGCCCACCCTGAATCCTTTGTGGAATGCCCAGTTTGAGTCTAAAAATGAAAACCGCTCGTTCGAATTCCGGGAAGCCTTTAAAGTGGAGTATCTCCCGATAGAAAGCTTGCGTTTGAGCCTGGATTTTTCGTTGAGCCGTAAAGACTGAACGGCGGAATTATTCAAACCGGCCCAGCACAATGATTTTTATTTGGTGAAAAATCCTGCTGAAAAAGGTACCTATGAATGGAACAAAACGGAAGGAAGCAATTATCGGTTGAGCTTGTCGGGAGCATACAACAAGGCCTTGGGAGGAGATCATTTGGTGTCGGCTTATGCCCGTTATATGCTGACCGAAAATACGACGAAATCGACTCTTCTGACGATGAAGGGCAATCCGAACGATAAACTGAGCGAAGTATATATGGGCCCCGAATATCAGAATACTTCCGGCAGAGACAGCGTAGCGCGCTCCATGGCTTTCCTCTTTACGCTGAATTATGCTTTTAAACAGCGGTATGCTGTGGATTATAGCATGAGTATCGACGCATCTTCGGAATTTGGCAAGAACAACCGTTATGCTCCGTTCTGGTCGGCAGGTGTCCGCTGGAATATGGATAAGGAATATTTTATCCGGAGTTTGGGGGTATTCGATGAACTGGTGATCCGCGGGACTTATGGGATTACGGGATCGCAAGGTTTTACCCCTTATCAGTCTTTGCAGATGTATACCTATAAAAATATGATGAAGACTTACAAAAGTTCCGATGTCGTAGGTACGGAAATTTATGGCTTGGGTAATCCGGATTTGAAATGGCAGCAAACGAAAAATTACAATGTTTCCCTTGATTTTACCCTGTTCAACAATTGGGTGAGTGCAAGAGTGGAATATTATGAGAAATATACCAAAAACACCTTATTGGATTATTCCATGGCCCCATCCGTGGGTTTTTCCACGATGAAAGAAAATTTAGGAGAGATTTCCAATAAAGGCTATGAGCTGACTTTACGGTTGATGCCTTATAGCAATCCGGCGAAACAAGCTTACTGGACTATTATCTTAAATGGAGCCCACAATCGGTCGAAAATCGAAAAAATTTCGAACGCGCTGAAAGTGATGAATGAGAAACAGATGGCCCTTGCCGATCAAACAGAGGACCTTTTCGATGATTTGGGGGGCGATTTAACTAAGAAACGGGAAAAATTCCCTTTGCCCCGCTATGAAAACGGATATTCTCAAACCGTCATCTGGGCGGTGCGTTCCATGGGGATAGATCCCATGACCGGAATGGAAGTATTTATGACCCGGGAAGGAAAGCTTACCAACGAGTATTCGTCTATCGATCAGGTACCTGTCGGGGATACCGAACCTAAATTTTTCGGGTCCCTTTCCACTACTTTTAATTACAAGGGGCTTAGCCTGACTCTGGCGGGAAAATACCGGTGGGGCGGACAGGTTTTCAACCGTACCCTTATCGATAAGGTGGAAAATGCCAATTTGAGAATGAACGTCGACCGGCGTGCTTTGTACAACAGATGGCAAAAATCCGGCGACCGGGTATTCTTTAAAGCCATCGACGGAGATATTTCCAAAACCGATACCAAGGAAAGTTCCCGCTTTGTCATGGACGACAATGGGTTCGAATTTACGACCATCAATCTGGCCTACCGCCTGGAAGCCCAAAAGTTTAATTTCCTGAGAAAGATGGGGATCAGTGCTGCCACTATGGGTCTTTATATGGAAGATATCTGCCACTTCTCGACGGTAAAAATGGAAAGAGGTATCGATTATCCCTTTTCGCGCCGGGTTTCTATGTCTTTGAGTGTGACCTTTTAAAAATCTGAAGTATGAAAAAATATATTGTCACTATAGGTTTATGTATTTTGTTTTTTTCTTCCTGCTCGGACTGGCTGGATGTAAAACCGAAGACTACCGTCGAAGAAGAGGAAGTGTTCAGCCGGGAGTTGGGATTTAAAGAAGCCTTGACCGGGATATACATAAAAATGGCTTCCACTTCTTTGTATGCCAAAAATCTGAGCTACGGTTTCCTGGATGTGCTGGGGCAACGCTATCAGCCCAGGGATGTCGAGGCTTATCAGAATGAGTTATGGTATACTTTCCCTTCAACCAAGACGGAAAGCTATATGAATACGATTTGGGGAAGCATGTATAACGTGATTGCCAATGTGAATAACTTGCTTTTTTATTGCGATAGAAACAAGACTGTTTTTAT
>CAJKZL010000541.1 GCA_905204385.1 uncultured Odoribacter sp.
TTGTTGATCTTCGCCCTGGACATTTTCATTACTCCTACTACCTATGTAATCCACCAACCCTGCCTTGTTCACTTCCCGGTTCACTTTTTTGGCAGCGATGCCTACATGATGCAACAAACAGGAAAAGCCGCCCGTAGCCTGAGGAATACCGGCTTGTTGTTCAATGATAAATTGGTTTAAAGTTGTTACTTTATTCATAAATTCAGATTGTATTCGTTAGCTATGACAAAGATAAACCGATAAATCGTAATACACAAACGTTTTCATAGAAGTTCAGCCACATCCGGAGAAAATAAATGAAATGCCGGACGGAGTTCTCTCTATTTTCGTTTCGTTTTCATATCACTTTTCAATTTAAATATCTAAATTAGCGCCCCAAAACCTGTTTACGTTCTAATAGCTGATAAAATGAATGTATATAAATTTGGCGGAGCTTCCGTGAAAGATGCCGAAGGGGTAAAAAACCTTTTCAAGATTGTCAACACCCAAAAAGAAAACCTGATCATCGTCGTTTCTGCTATGGGCAAGATGACGGATGCTTTAGAAATCCTTTGTAATGCTTATTTTCATAAAACGCCGGAGATTACCGAAGCTTTCCAGCGAATTAAAGATTTCCACCGTCAGATCATCGACGATCTGTTCGGTTCTCATTCCTCCGATATCGATAAGCTTACGGAACAACTGTATGCCGAGTTACAAAATATTCTCAACAGTGAGCCTTCGCTATCCTATGACTATGAGTATGACCGCATCATCAGCTTCGGGGAATTGCTGTCCACCACCATTATCGCCGCCTATCTGGAAAAACAGGGACGTAAAGCAAAATTCGTAGACATCCGCAAATGCCTCATTACGGATCAGAATTACCGGAATGCTTGCATAAATCCGGAGTTATCAGCACAATTGTGCCGGAAAACCTTCACTTTCCAGGACACTTTCATGTACATCACCCAGGGATTTATCGCAGGCACAACCACCAATCAGACCACTACGCTGGGTCGCGAAGGCTCGGACTATACGGCCGCTCTTCTGGCCAATTTACTGAATGCCGACGATGTGACCATTTGGAAGGACGTCCCGGGCATCATGAACGCCGACCCCAAATTGTACGAAAATACGGAGATTATCCACAAACTCTCGTATAAGGAGGCGATCGAATTGTCCAACTGCGGAGCTAAAGTCATTCATCCTAAAACCATAAAGCCGCTGCAAAATAAAGGCATACCCTTATTCGTCCGTTCGTTTATGTATCCGGAAAGCCACGGTTCCGTCATCCGTGAAATGGAAGAAAAACTAAAACTGCCTCCCATTTACATCGACAAGGACAACCAATTGTTGCTGACTTTATCCCCGCGGGATTTTTCCTTCATTGCGGAAGAAAAACTCAGTCAGATATTCGGCATTTTAGCAAAATATCGCTTGCGCCTGAATCTGATACAAACGTCGGCCATCAGTTTTTCTTTTTGTATCGACCTGAACGAAAGTATTTTCGATCGTTTTATCAACGAATTTCACGAAAACTACGAGGTTCTGTACAATAAAAATGTCCGCTTGCTCACCATCCGGCACTACACGGACGAGATCATCGCTCAACTGACCGCCCACCGGAACATTCTGGTGGAACAGCGCAGCCGGCTGACCGCCCGGGTTGTCGTCGCCGGGGAATAAATATACGAAAACGGAGAGCCGCCGGCCTTGCAAAGGTTTTTGGTCAACTCCATGTTTTTCAGAACAAAAAATGATATATTTGCACGCTAATCGAGAACAAAAGGTGTAATTACATTTCGTAACGATATAAAAACACATATAAAATGAGTGAGAAATTTCCTGAATATAAGGGTCTGGATCTTTCACAAGTCAACAAAGAAGTTTTAAAGACCTGGGAAGAGAACAAGACTTTCGAGAAGAGTTTAGAAACGCGGGAAGGTCATCCTTCATTTGTTTTTTACGAAGGACCTCCTTCGGCAAACGGCATGCCGGGCATTCATCATGTCATGGCGCGCACGATAAAGGATGTCATTTGCCGCTATAAAACTTTACAGGGATTTCTGGTGGAACGGAAAGCCGGATGGGATACACACGGACTTCCGGTGGAACTCGGCGTTGAAAAAAAACTAGGCATTACCAAAGAAGCGATCGGCAAAACCATCAGTGTAGCAGACTATAACAAAGAATGCCGGGCCGATGTGATGAAATATACCCGGGAATGGGAAGACCTTACCCAAAAGATGGGGTATTGGGTGGATATGAAAAATCCGTATATCACCTATGACAACCGCTACATCGAGACGCTTTGGTGTTTACTGAAGAAACTGTATGAAAAAGGCTTTCTTTACTAGGTATATACCATTCAGCCTTATTCTCCGGCTGCAGGTACGGGGCTGAGCACGCACGAACTAAACCACCCCGGATGCTACCGGGACGTAAAGGACACCACCTGCGTCGCCCAATTCAAGGTGGTACGGGATGAAAAATCCGAAAAACTGTTTGCAGACAGCGACAATGTTTATTTCCTGGCCTGGACCACTACACCCTGGACCCTGCCCTCTAATACGGCACTGGCTGTCGGACCGAATATTACTTATTATGTAGTTAAAACTTACAATCCTTATACTTATCTCCCGGTCACCGTTGTGCTGGCCAAAGACCGTTTCAACGCTTATTTCAATCCGAAAGCCGAAGGCCTGGCCCTGGAAGACTATCACGAAGGAGATAAACTGATTCCTTACCGGAAAACCGGGGAATTTAAAGGTACGGAACTGGAAGGCATCCGTTACGAACAGCTTATGCCCTGGATGCGTCCTGAAGGCGATGCTTTCCGCGTGATCCTGGGAGACTACGTCAGCACAGAAGA
>CAJKZL010000542.1 GCA_905204385.1 uncultured Odoribacter sp.
AAAGAAAGGCAAATTCTTCGAGGTAGGTCTAGCTCTGGCTTTGGCGATACTGTTGATTGCCTTCGAATGGAAAAGCAATACGGCAGCAGTAAACCAGATTCAGACTGTAGCCGAAGAACAGATAGAAGAGGAAATTATTCCGATCACCCAGCAAATGCTGAAGCCGCCACCACCTCCTCCACCCGCTCCTAAACTGACCGACTTGATCGATATTGTGGAAGACGATACGATGATCGACGAAGAACTTGAAATTCAGGATGCAGAGGACCAATCAGAAAATACTGAAATTCAGGATGTGACTGATTTCGGAGATTATGACGGCGAAGACACTGGAGAAGCAGAAATCTTCGTTGTAGTAGAAGATATGCCTCAGTTCCCCGGAGGTAACGTTCAGAGATGGATTTCTAAAAACGTTAAATATCCGATACTAGCACAAGAAAACGGTATCCAGGGAAAAGTATTTATCCAGTTTGTGATCGAAAAAGACGGCTCCATCACCGATGTTAAAGTGATGAGAGGTGTAGACGCATCTTTGGACAAAGAAGCTATCCGCGTAGTGAAATCCATGCCCAAATGGAAACCCGGAAAACAAAGAGGTAAACCTGTAAGAGTTTCTTATACCTTACCGATCAATTTCCAGTTGTCCAATAATTGATGATTTACATCTTCTGATACAAGGGCTGTCATTTATGTCAGCCCTTTTTTAACGCTTGTAGGCAAACGTAAATCACAACAACGCGTTTAACCCAGCAAACGCAAATTAAAAAACGATAATTCATATATGCATTACACCGGAAAAGAAACAGAAAAAGCCATATTAGTAGGAGTTGCCCTCCAATCCGCAGGAATAAATTATGAACAGATGAACGAATATCTGGACGAACTTTCTTTTCTGGCAGAAACCGCCGGAGCGGAAACCGTCAAGATTTTCACTCAAAACCTGGACAAACCCGTACATGCTACCTTTATCGGAAAAGGGAAGCTGGAAGAGATCAAAGCATATACCGAAGATCATGAAACCGATATGATCATCTTCGATGATGAACTGAGTCCCACGCAATTGCGCAACATCGAATCCCTGTTCCCGGGAATAAAGATATTGGACAGGACGAACCTGATACTGGATATTTTCGCCAGCAGAGCCCGGACAGCCCATGCTAAAACCCAGGTCGAACTGGCCCAATATCAATATCTTCTTCCCCGGTTGGCGGGTATGTGGACCCACCTGGAAAGACAAAAGGGAGGTATCGGCCTGCGCGGCCCCGGGGAAACCGAAATCGAAACGGACCGCCGTATTATCAGGGATAAAATCAGCCGGCTGAAAGAAGAACTCGTCAAAATTGACAAACAGAAAGCAACCCAACGGAAAAATCGCGGCAAACTGGTCCGGGTAGCCTTAGTAGGATATACCAATGTAGGAAAATCTACTTTAATGAACTTGCTGAGCAAATCGGAAGTATTCGCCGAAAATAAATTGTTCGCCACCCTGGACACCACGGTCCGTAAAATCGCCATTAAGAACGTCCCTTTCCTGTTGGCCGACACCGTGGGGTTTATCCGCAAACTGCCCCATCATTTGATAGAATCGTTCAAATCTACCCTGGACGAAGTCCGCGAAGCCGACGTCATTCTTCATGTAGTAGATATCTCTCATCCTCAATTCGAAGATCAGATGAAAGTCGTCAATGAAACCCTGGCAGAGCTGATTCGGGAGCCCAAACCCACACTCGTCGTTTTCAATAAAATCGATGCTTTCGAATATGTCAAAAAAGAGGAAGACGACCTAACTCCCGTATTGCGGGAAAATTACAGTCTGGAGGATCTCAAGCAAATGTGGATGTCGAAACAGGAAAGTGAAACGGTTTATATCTCTGCCGCACGCAAAGAAAATATCGAAGAACTGAAAAACAAACTGTACGACATGGTAAAAGAAATCCATTCCGCCCGTTTCCCATACAATGATTTTTTATATCAGGATTATGAGCAACTATCGGAAGAAGAAGCTTAAAAGAGGGGACAACCGGAGACCATAACTCCGGTTTTTCTCTTGTTTAAAATATAACGTTCTTTTTCGAAAACGTTTGTATATTAACAAAACCTTAAATAAGCCTGGGGAAAATTTTGTTTTTTTATATTTTCCATTTATTTTAGGAGGTGCAGAAAGCATGTACTCATTAAAAAATACAGTCATGGAACTTAAAAAGACACCCAAAGCAGACCTTGAAAACAAAAAAAATATTTTTTTGGAAATAGGTTTTGTAGTTGCACTAGCTGCGACTTTTCTAGCCTTCGAATGGAAAGTTTCCGTCAGTGAGCCCACCAGTTTTATCACTCTTTCGGACGAGCCCGCCGACATTGAAATGATTCCTATCACCGTGATGAATCGGTTACCACCGCCTCCTCCGCCTTCTATCAAGCCGGCAGAATTTTTACTCATAGTAGAGGATCTGCCCAATGAAGAGGAAGAACTCGAATTAATCGATGCAACGGACGACTCCAACAACACTGAAATCAATCTGGAAGATCTCGGCAGTTATTCAGAGGAAAATAATTCGGACGAAATCATTCCTTTTCTTCCGATTGAAGATATGCCGGTATTCCCGGGAAATGTACAAAAATGGATTTCTACCCATGTGAAATACCCGGAAATAGCACGGGATAACGGGGTTCAGGGAAAAGTATTCATACAATTTGTAGTGGAAAGAGACGGGAGCGTTTCAAACGTCAAGGTGGCTCGGGGAGTAGATCCCAGCCTGGACAAAGAAGCTGTACGGGTGATGTCTTGTATGCCGAATTGGTTGCCTTGAAAACAAAGGTTAAAACCGGTGAGAGTGTCTTATACTTTACCGA
>CAJKZL010000543.1 GCA_905204385.1 uncultured Odoribacter sp.
TTAGGCGTAACCTTGGGTTAGGCTATGATATTGTAGTGATGTTGTTTGATCATGGGCCTTGCACCGCTGTCTTACAGACGGTTGATCACTTCATCCCGATTGAGTTGGCTGAGGCCGGACTTGCCGAAATCCCGATATTGAGTTTCAGCATCTGCTTTGACCACGACTTCCAGCAATTTACGGCGTTCGCCCCGGTTGATGGCCTGGATGGTGCCGCTTACCGGTGTGGTGAATTTGATTTCGGGGTGCAATTTGTCAATAAATAAGACGTCCCCTGCTTTCACTGCATCACCGACCTTGACAGCTAGTTTTGGAGTCAACAACCGGAAATCAGTTGGTTTTAACGCACAGCTGCTTATTGTACCGGCAGATTGCACCACTTTTTCCGCTTCTCCGTTTAACTTGATATCAAGGCCTTTTTTCAATTTGATTACCTTGGACATGTTGTTTGTGATTATTAATTTAGTACTTATAATCAATAATTTACATTCTCTCTTCGCCATAACTTTAATGAAAAGTTAAGGAAGTCAAGAGGTTGTTATAGTTTTCCTAAAATTAAGCCACAAATATACAAACCAATTACGTAATTTTGTCGTTAATTAGATGATAATTTATCGGGGATGAGAAAAAAAGTGTTTTTATGCTGCAGGTTGTTGTTTTTTCTTTGTATGGCTCAAGCCCAGAGCTTGATTAAGACGGTCGAGTGTTATCCGGTGGGGCGGCCTTTTGCCGAACCTGTCATCGAATTAGGCAGCACAGAGCGGTTGATGTTCAGTTTTGACGATCTGAGTAAGGAACAAAATACGTATACCTATAAGATTATACATTGTGATCCCGACGGCAAGCCGTCCGGCTTGAGCCCGTTCAGTTATCTGAACGGTTTTTTCAGTAATCCGCTGGACGATTATGCTTATTCGTACAATACCGGTACGGAATATACCCGTTTTTCCTTGTTGCTGCCCAATGAGGAAGTGAGTATGAAGCTTTCGGGAAATTATTTGCTTCAAGTGTTCAACGACGCCTGCTCGGATAGTGCAGTGATCAGTCAGCCTTTTTCCGTGCTGGAGCCTAAGGTTGAAATTTCGGTTGCTGTCGTTCATGCTGCCGATCCTAAATTACTCTACACTTCTCAGCAGATAAACTTTACGGTGGTCTATGACGGGTTGCCCCTTTATAATCCGGTAAAAGATCTGAAGGTATATGTTACTCAGAATCAGGATCCCAATAGCCGCCGTGATTTTCAACCCACTTTTGTCAGGCAGAACCGATTGGTATATGGAAATGGGGTCGATAATCTTTTTAACGGTTTGTCTCCTTTCCGGAATTTTCAGTCTTCCAGTTTGGTTTATTACACGCAATATGTAAAAGATGTATTGAAAAGCCCTGATGGTCGATATAATTTTATTTTGCAACCCGGCACTGTTCCTCAGCGGTATGTGCCCCTTCCGGACCGGGATGGCAATTTTTACATAGAGGCCGAGAATGTACAGAATCAAAATCTTGAGGCCGACTATGTCGGAGTCCATTTTGCTATGCTTTATCCGGAACCTCTGCCGGAAGCCGATGTCTATATTTACGGAAAATTTGCCGGGTGGAAGCTTCTCCCCGGATTGAAAATGGAATACGATACCTAAAATAAGGCCTATGTCGGTGAAGCGGTATTGAAGAAGGGCTATTATGATTATATGTATGCCGTGGTACCGAAATCGGGAGAGAGCGTGAATTTGGTAACCATGCAAAATAATTTTTATCAGACGCCCAATGAATATGAGGTACGGGTATATCTGTATGATTATAATCTGATGTGTTACAAATTTATTGGGTATCGGACGGTGAAGGGGGGATTGTGAGATTAAAGATTATAGATTATAGAGGGGAAGCTGGCACGTTATTTGCTAAGATGAAGAAAATATAGGATATAAAAAAACGGAAAATATACAAATCATGAAATCACTTTTGATACTGTTGTTTATTATTTTTGGAGGGATCGGATCCTGCGATTCGGCAAAAGAAGCTGCGATATTGAAAGACGTCAAATGGATCCTCGAAACCATGAACGGTGAAAAAGTGAAGCTGTCGGAACCGGGGAAAGAAATGTTTATGCAGTTCGATTTTGCTGAGAGTAGAGTGAGTGGAAGTGCTGCATGTAACCGGTTTTTCGGAAATTTTGAATTGGATGGTACCAAACTCAAGTTTTCTCCTATGGGAGCGACCCGTATGGCTTGCCCGGATTTGCAAAAGGAAAACGAATTTTTCCAGATGTTGGATAAAGTAGATGGCTATGCGATTAAGGACAATGTTTTATCTTTTTTGTCCAAAGATAAAGTTGTGGCTACCTTTAAAAAATCCGCCGATTAATTTCCCCATCTCTCATCTTTATTCTTTCATCTTTAATCTCTCAACTCTCAATTCTCACCATTCCTTCGAACACCTTTTCCGCCGGTCCTTCCAGCCAAATGTCGGTAAAGTGGTCGTCGGCCGTCTTTTTAAACCTCACAGATAAAGTTCAACCTTTAGCCAGGAGGGTATAGGTGTTTTGTGCGACCAGTCGATAGGTGGCTACGGCCAGGGCGGAAGCTACACACCCGGTGCCGCAAGCGAGGGTTTCGTTTTCTACTCCTCTTTCGTAGGTAGCTATTTCGATATGGCTCTCCTTCGGGGTGATGAAATTGACATTCGTACCTTCTGGCCCAAATTCCTTCGCATACCGTATTTTTTGTCCTTCGTGATAGGTGTCTATTCGGAAAGCGTCCTCGACGATTTTGACATAATGCGGGGAACCTGTGTTCAGAAAAAAATAATCCGGTCCGGTGTAAATCGAAGCGACGTCATGCTTTTTTATTCGCA
>CAJKZL010000544.1 GCA_905204385.1 uncultured Odoribacter sp.
GGACTATGTGCTCCAAAGCGGCGTTCCGGTGATGCTGGTATCTGCTGTGCCCGCCGAATCGGTTCCGGTCGCCCGCCAGTTTTTAACGGAATTGGCGAAAATGCAGTCTTCACCTTATGCACGTAAGGTGGCCCAGACGCATGCGACTCCTCCTTTGCGGGATTTGGTCAGAAGCGAACATTTAAAATTGTGGGACGACTTGGTGGTGCTGGCATTGACTGCTCCCCAATTGTTTCAAAAAACATCCCTTTCGCCTACCGTAGAATGGTATTCTATCGATCCGGCCCAGGAGATATTGCCCATCGAGGAACAACTCCTGGCTATTTACCGGGGACCTGAAAATGTCGACGGTAAGATTTTCTATCATTTTCCCCTGGACGAAGGATATTATATCCGGGACGTAATGCCTATTATCGGAAGGGCGGTACAGCGTTACGGATTGAGTGAGTTCAGGGCGGCAGTGCTGACGAATGAGTTGCACGGACATTTGGGTATTTTTGCTACCGTAGGAGTTAAAATGGGAATCCGGGCCCGGGAGTATTTTGCTATCGGCGTGGACGATATGCAAGTGACGACCTATGCCGGAAGCCAGCCTCCTGTCAGTTGCCTCAACGACGGTTTACAGGTGAGTACGGGCGGAACGCTCGGGCACGGGCTGATCACCGTAGCCGACACGGAACCTACGCAAATCCGTCCTGAAGCTACTTTTTCTTTTAAGGGTAAACAGGTCACTCTCCGGTTGAAACCCGAATATGAACGCCGGGTGCGTGAAGATTTGCGCAAAGGTGTAGAAATGTACGGTGCGGATACGGAAGCCAACTGGCAATATGTCAGGGAACTGGCCTTGAAATACTGGCTCGACTGGGACAGACATGAGATTTTCGATATTTTGCCACAAAATCAATCGGTATATGAAAATAAAATATAAGGGCATTTTGGTTTTCCTGCTGATCGGGTTATCGACGGGAATCTGCGGGAAGGCAGAAAACGTTGTTGCGGACACGGCGGTGGTTTTGCAGGAAGCGGTGGTCACCGGATCCCGGAAAGAACGTCCTGTCACGCAAAGTCCGGGAAGTATCAGTGTCGTCACTCCTCTGCTGCTTAGAAATAGTCCGGCACAGAGTGTCGACGATATCCTGACGATGATTTCAGGAGTCAATACAACCCGCTCCGACGGGATCAGCAATATTCACAGCAATGTGAGCATCCGGGGATTAGCAGGCGACGAGCAGGGACGGACGCTGGTGCTTTTCGACGGCATTCCCATCAATACTTCGGATGAAGGATCGGTCAATTGGAATAGTATACACCTGGACAATGTTCAGCGGATAGAGGTATTCAAGGGACCGGGGTCGTCGCTGTACGGCAATAATGCGATGGGGGGAGTTATCAACATTATCAGTAAGAAACCGCTTTCTCCTTTTTCGCTGAATGCTTCCGGATCGTACGGTTCGCTCGATACCTGGAAAGGTAGTCTCGGATTGTCGAGCCGGGTAAACGAGCATTTAGCTTTGTTTGTATCGGGATACTACAATCAAAGCGATGGTTTTAATAATGTGCCGGACAGTTTGCGGACGAAGCCCGATTATAGCGTGGACCGTTATATGAAGGAAGGGGGACTTTATGCCAAGGTGTTGTTGGCCCCGGGACCTTTGTTCAACGTGGATTTATCTTATGATCTTTACAAGGATAAAAGAGGGGAGGGAGAGAAGATCAAGGCGCCGGACGGGGAGTATCGTCATTTTAATCATCACCGGGCTCAGGGACGTTTCTATGGGGAAAAGGGAAAATTTTCCTACAATGCTGCTTTTTACTTTCAAAGGCAGGATTATTTCCGCCTGGACGAGAGAATGAAGAAGGATGAATATCAGCGCTTCGATGTCAGGTCGCACCGGGATGACCTGGGGGCGATCGTGCATGCTCGTTTTACGGGTAAGCACAATGATCTGGCAATCGGCGGAGAGTATAAAAATGGAAGCATCGACGGCGGAGATCATTACGTCACTTCGCCCGATGAAGTGCTCAATCGGGGTACTATGAGCATCGTTTCTGTCTTTTTGCAGGATGAACTGAATTTTTGGAAAAAACGTTTATGGCTGCAAGTCGCTTTACGTTACGATAACGTCCTTTTTCATAAAGGACGGTTCGACGCCCATGGGGATAATGTGGCCGATTTCAAGGGGTATAACGGGGATCTGAAGAGCAATCGTTGGGAACATTTGTCTCCTCGGGCGGCTTTACGCTTCAATCCGGCGAAACAGGTGGCGGTGTATTTTTCCTATTCGCAAGGCTTCCGGGCTTCTATCCTGGATGATCTTTGCCGTTCGGGCTGGATGTGGGTAGGACCTAAGATCGCCAATCCGGAATTGGGACCGGAACAGATCGATAATTATGAGATCGGCGGTACGTTCCGGCTCACCAAAAACTTGTCTTTCTCCCCTTCTCTCTACTATGCTAAAGGAAAAGACTTTCTGTATTATGTAACTACAGGAGAAAAAATGTGGGGAAAAAGAGATATATTCCAACGGCAGAATGTTTCTAAAGTCGATGTAAAAGGCATTGAAGCCGACCTGAATTATATCCCGTTCAATGGTTTGAAAATCAACCTCAACTATTCGTATAATAACCCGAAAGTCAAAGACTTTAAAGAAAAACCGGAACTGAATAATAAAATACTGACCTATGCTCCTAAAAACCAGATAAAGGGATATGTGCTGTGGACCGGCGGGATTGCAGATGTCATGTTCCGGGGACGATATAAATCCAAACAATATACCACCGAAGATAATTCGGCAGCCATCGATGGCTTTACGATTTGGGATGCACAGGTATCCAAATGGTTTT
>CAJKZL010000545.1 GCA_905204385.1 uncultured Odoribacter sp.
AATGGTCAAATAAATGTGTATATATCGGCATTTGGTTGATGCTGGTATCTATCGGGCTTCAGGCACAGGAGCAACTGACGGTGAAAGGTCGGGTGTATAGTGCTGAAAACCGGGAGCCGTTGAGTGGTGTGCAGGTGTATTCCCAGGATGCCAAAGGTTCTTCCGTAACGGATAGCCTGGGACAATTTACGATAGTAGTCGGCGACCCGGATGCCTGGCTGAGAGTGCAGGTGGACGGTTACATCCAGAAAGCTGTAGCGCTGAACGGACGAAAAGAAGTGAAGGTTTTCCTGATGCCGGAAAATACGCTGCTGTATAATCCTACTTATACGACTCCCGACGGAGTCCGGGAGATAGGAGAGAAGAACGGAAATGTTCAGACCTTGAATATCCGCGATATCAGCGGTATTTATGCTTTGCCCGACAATGCTTTGACCGGGAAAATGGCCGGCGTTCAGATCATCAACAAAGGAGGAATGCCCGGAGAAGGATCGGTGGTGAACGTCAGAGGATTGCGTTCTCTGACGTCAGAGAATCAGCCTTTGATCGTGGTGGATGGGATGCCCTATTTTCCCGATTTGAAAACTTCGGGAGTGATCTCAGGATTTTCCCGAAGCGGTTTTTCCCCGGTGAACATGAAAGATGTGAAGAGCATCACTTTGTTGCGGGGAGCGGACGCTGCCATGTACGGTTCTATCGGGAGCAACGGGGTGTTATTGATCGAGACGGAGCGTTCGGCTGCCACGACTACACAGGTGCGTATTCATTCTACCAATGGGATAGGAGTGATGAACCGGAGATTTCCTTTGTTGAACAGCAAAGGATTTAAAAGCTATATTTCCGACCTGGCGGCGACCCGCTATTCTACGCTGACGGAGATTATCCAGCGTTATCCCTTTCTGCAGGACGATCCATCCGCACCGGATAACTATTTGTACGGTCACGATACGGACTGGCAGGAAGAAATTTACCAGCATTCTTTTACCTCGGACAATAACCTGCAGGTAAGCGGAGGAGATGCCATCGCCCGCTACAATCTGTCGGTGGGAACCACTCAAAACAACGGCATTTGGAAAAATACGCACGAGTCCAAATATTATACCCATTTGAATGCAGACATACAGGTGAGCCGGAGATTTGCGCTTTTTGCTACTGCAGGGCTCAATTTCAGTGAATATAAAGTGATGGAACAGGGATTGGAAAAAAATACCTCTCCGCTGATGACGGCCATAGAGCAAGGACCGGTATACAGTGTTTACCTGCAAAACCGCGATGGCCGCAACCTGCCTCACTTTAATGAAACGGACAGTTTGTTCGGAGTCAGTAACCCGGCCGCGGTCGTATCGGACATCGAGGGGAAAAACCGTTCATACGATATTCTGGTGAACCTGGGAGGAAATTATGAGTTCGGAAGGGGACTCAAAGCTTCCCTGATTTTCGGGTTGTATTACAATTATCAGAAAGAGAGTTTGTTTATACCGGGAAATACCTCCCGGGCGATAGCTTCCATGTTCGACGGAGTGAGAGTGAATACCCTGAAAGGCGGGGCCGGAGAAGGGTTGAATTATTATTTGCGGGTGAATGCCACTTATGATAAGCTGTTCCGGAATAAACATGCCCTGAAGGCTTCCGCCGGGTATCAGTTGATGACTTCCCGCCGGGAATACGACAACGGAAGAGGATTCAGCATTCAGTCGGACTTTTATAAAACTATGGGTAAATCGGATGCCTCGTATGGATTGACGACAGACGGATACCTGGATAAATGGAGTTGGCTGAATCTGTATCTGACGGCGGGTTATGGGTATAAAAACCAATTGTTTTTGGACGGTACCGTGACATTCGATGCCAGTTCGGCCTATGGGGACAGCCATAGCCGGATGGTGGTGCTGCCTTCCGTACGAGGCGCCTGGGCGATGAAGAACTCCTCTTTCCTGAGGGATGTGGACGGCATCGAAACCCTGACCCTGAGAGCAGAGTACGGCCGATCGGCCAATAGCCGTTATTCTTCGGAATTAGGCCGCTATTATTATCAATCGGTGGCTTACCGTGATCTGGCCGGGATCATTCGGGTGGGATTACCTAATTCCAAACTCGGGCCGGAATATGTGTTGAGTGCCAACGCGGGGCTGGACTTGTCTTTGCTAGGCAACCGGCTCAACCTGAATGTGGACTTTTATCAGGAAGATACGCGCGACATGTTGTTGGGGAAAACCATGCCGTCTGCTTACGGTGAAGAAGTGATGTATGATAATTCCGGGGAAATGCGTACCCGGGGCGTGGAAGTAGGATTGAACTTTATGCCTCTGAAAGTGGGTGGATTCCAGTGGATGCTGGGCGGGAATATCGCCCATTATCAAACCAAGGTGCTGGATCTGGGCAACCAGAGGGAGCGTTTCCTGACCTCCGCGGACGGTTTGACGCTGCGGTTGAAAGAAGGATGTTCGCCTTATGAATTTTACGGTTATGAAGCGGAGCATATTTTTGTATCCCAGCGGGATGCAGATGCTGCCGGTTATATCGCTCAATCAGGTACCGCTTTTCAGGCCGGGGATATCAAGTTTAAGGATATGAACGGCGACCACATTATCGATGATAAGGATCGGAAAGCGCTGGGATCGGCAACTCCCGATTTTTACGGAGGATTTTTCAGTAATATGAATTATAAAGGATTCAACCTGTATGTGAATTTCTCCTACAGTTACGGCAATGAGATTTATAATGCCGTCCGGAAGACCGGAGAGTCCATGAGTACGTTCACCAACCAATTTGCGACGGTGAGCAACCGCTGGACTTACGACGGGCAGGGGACCAATATGCCGAGAGCCGTATTCGGC
>CAJKZL010000546.1 GCA_905204385.1 uncultured Odoribacter sp.
GGTTACCCGGATGCACTTTGATGCCATGTATATAAACATAGGAAGGGAATGCCATCTTAAATTCCGGCTTATTCTCAACACTGAATCCGGGATTCCATACGGACATTGTCGTAACATCATCGAACAAATATCTCAAAGCCGATGAAGCATTTTCCGACGTAATCGTCCAGGTATTTTTAGGGGAGGAAGTAATATCCGGATGGTTTTCATACGGCAGAGGCTCCACCACTCCCAGCGCTTCCAGATAATAGAAATACCGGAAACGATCGGGATGTACCTGGTTATCGTCATAATAATTACCGCATTTCGCATACATCAATGCAGGGGTACAGGTCCCGTTCCGATGAAGGATCCGGAAACGCAGTTCCGCTTTTGCATAATCCTGACCGGGAAGCGCTTTCAGATATTCGTCCGGAATCCGGTTAACAGGTATTTCCACCCGGGCCTGATAATAATTGCCTCCTAAAGAAGTCAACTCGGTAGAGGTTGTCATAATAGCATCCTTGACGGTGGACATTTCCTCGTTCATCAATTCCTTTTCTTCTGAAAATACCCCCTTATCGGTAGCCCTGAAAAAATCATTATACACCATAAAAGCATCAGGAACAATGGTAGACGAGAACATGCAGTCCACGACCAAATTTCCGTTTTCAACTTTCAGTTGCACATTCTGTATGCTAACGTCGGCAATGTCGCTATAATCCACCTCTTTTTGAAAAAGTTCCGTATGAAGCAGGAATTCCTTGTCCCCGACCGTCAGACGCCATTTATCCGGGTTGTTGGCATAAGTAAGCGAATTTCCCGTGGTGACGGAAGTATAGACCTCCCCTTTCTGAGGAGCATTATAAGTGAGTCCCATAGCCAATCCTGCAGCCCGCACTACCTCTCCCAGATAGGATAAATAAGTGGATCGCAGGTTAGTGTATCTGAAATATTTAATGTTAAAATCTGCGTAATCACAGGCTACAATGCCGTAACATTCGTTGGGTATATTGACCGCATCATACCCGTAGGCCACGCCTGTAGGAGCTCCTGAATACCGGGGCAAAAGGACCAGGGTATGATGGCTCTTTTTCCCGGCGGTATACGTACGGAAATATTCTTCCACTTCATACTGAATATTGTAAACGGTCGAATAAGCAGCAGCGGGTTTATTTCCCCTGAGCAAATCGATCTTTATATAATCCGGATTAGCCACATTACGAATGAGTTTAAAATTCTGATCTACCTGATAATACTTCGACAGATTATTGCCATAAAATCCCTGTATATGATTCATAATCCCCGACAACCGCCAGTGCCAATCAGCCACCGGCTCCACATCCTGGGGAACAAAATAAACAACATTGAGGTATTTTTCACCTTCCTCCACCGTATATTCCTCCCCGGGATCCATCCCGCGTTCTTCAGTGATTTCGGGCATTTCCGTTTCAACCTGGTCGTCATCGTCGCTACATGCACCGAAAGCAAAAACAACTAAGACCATCCATAAATAGTATGTATATCTTTTCATATGACTTATTTTAACTGGTAATCGATGTCGACAATTTTACCTACGCCGGATAATTTATTCTTTTGACTAAGATTGACAGCAGCAGCCCCATCCGAAGCAAAGAAGTACAGATTTCCCCATTTGTCCTCCGGTACATCGGGATCTTCTTTATAGGTAGCGACAAGTAAATATTCTGAATTTTGCGTATTCCCGCTTTTTACGTATTGACAATGCAAAGCCGTCACTTCGCCATCGGTAAAGGTTTTCAATTCTCTTTCCTGTCCGTCATACCAGGTATAAAGCGTATTCCCGTACACATAATACAAATATCCCTGAGTCATATGATAAGCGTAGAACTTTGCATTTTTCAAATGGGTAGCATTGAGATACACCTGATCTTTATTATACACCGGCTTGGTCACAAACCCCATGGCGGCAATATCGAACTCTGCTTTCACTTCCACCTCACATTCCATGACATCCTCCGACCCCTCTTGCTTGAACAAAGCAAAAGTCCGGTTCTGGGAGTTGGTAGTTTGCATATAAAGTAATTCTTTGCCGACTTTCCATTTCGGATTATCCGACAGTCGGACACATTCCTCGGGAATAGTACCGCTACTGACGGCACAAAGGACAAATTGACGGTTGTCACGGTCGTATACGATACCGGCTTCCACCGTCGGATTGGTAAGATTGCCACCTACATAAGGAGCCACCGTAAAACGGGAAGCTCCTTTTTCGTAAACAGCTATGTTTCCGGTATACACCGGTCCCATCAACTTAAAACTCAAAGCTTGTAATCCATTCCCATGTGCGTCGTCCTCAAAATGAAACATCACCATACCAAATTGTGCCATATCCGCACAGGTATAATTATTCCCGACAGCCTCTACCATCCTGTACTTCATCAGTTGATCCTCTTTCCACTGGAAATCCCCTTTTGTCAGCCAGCCTGTCCCCTCATCCGTCAGTATCCAGATTTTATTTCCGTCTAGCGTATTCGTATTGTTTTCATACATCACTTTGCGGGGCCCTGTCGTATAGGGAAAACCGGATTTTTCCAGCATATCTTTTACCAAAACCATCGTCCCATCCGATTTGGAAGCATACATATTCAACTCCGCTTTTCCCTGGCGGTCGCACAACAACAGCCATCCTTCCTGCAGGCTTCCGGTGATGCGCAGATAGGTCACTTTGGTCCATTCGATCCCCGACTCCTTGTCCTTCATATGCAAGGTAATCATATACCTATCCGGAGAAATATTCGGCAGATCGATTTGATAATACAAATTCGGGCCATGTCCGATGACATATTGCTGGTTATTGACTCCTTACAGGTAAAAA
>CAJKZL010000547.1 GCA_905204385.1 uncultured Odoribacter sp.
GGCCTTCCTCAGAAGTGGCTAAGCCATCCGATGCAACCATTTTGCCGGGGACACAGCAGGCGGTGTTCGTGTTGTGGAACGGAGAACAGGTGGAGTTGTCGAAGCTAACGCATTTGCAGGAAACGGACGGGATCGCAATCGCCCGAAATCAGGAGGGAGAGATCGTATATTATGCTGAATCGGCCGAGTCGAAAAAGCAAAGAGCCGATACCAATACTTTGCGGGTTCCCCGTTTCGGGGAGTATGCTATTGTCCTGGCCGACGGCACACGCATAAAATTGAATTCAGAGAGCGAGTTGCGCTATCCTACTGTTTTTAGCGATACAAAACGGGAAGTATCCCTGAAAGGAGAAGCTTATTTTGAAGTGGCCAAAAGCGACCGTCCGTTTATTGTCAGGACCTACGGGGCTCAGGTAAGGGTTTACGGAACCCGGTTCGATGTCAATAGTTATGATACCGAAAAAATCCGGGTCGTTCTGGTGGACGGTAAAGTTGGAGTCAGCACCGAAGATTTTGAGGAGGTGATGCTCGAACCGGCCCAATTGGCCCTGATAAACGCTGAAAAGGGTATTACTGTTAAAAAAGAAATCAATCCGGCCTATTACATCGCTTGGCAAAATGGTTATTTTGCTTTCGATAACGAGCGTTTGGAAGACATTCTGTCCGTACTCGCACGTTGGTATAATTTTGAAGTATTGTATGCCCGCCCTGAGATTCGGGACATTCATTTTACCGCCTCTTTATGGAAAGACCAACCTTTGGAACATATCCTGAAGCAATTTGAAAAAACACAAAGTATATCTTTTCAGATTTCCGGGAACCAAGTGATTATTCACTAATTATTCATTAATACAATTAATCTTATGGAAAAACAAGAACTGAAATCCCCGGCATGGACAGAGTTGCGAAGAATGTTCCTGTCCTCGGTTTTATGGGGTAGCCTATTGTTGCTGCTTCCTGCATATGTTTCTGCTCAAAATACGCTTAAACTGAAGGTGAGAACCGTTAGCTTCGAAGAACTCTTTTTGGAGATACAGCAGCAGACGAATCTCAGTTTTGTCTACAATGCAGACCAAATGCAAAAATTAGGCACGGTTACCGTCAAGACTCCGACTATTGAGTTGAAGGCTTTACTGGATGAGATTCTGGCAGGAACTCCCATGACCTATTCGATCGAGGGGAATACGATTGTCATTCGTCCCCGGGATAAAAAGGAGATACCGGCAGTGCAGTCGAAAAGCATTGTGGTGCAAGGAAAAGTGACCGATCAGAAAGGGCATCCTTTGATCGGAGCTACAGTGAAAGTCAAGGATACAGCTATTGGAACCGCAACGGACGAGAACGGTTATTATCGTTTAAACGTACCGGCGGGGACTGTGGAATTGGAGGTTTCTTATATCGGATATTTAACTCGCACCTTACCGTTGCAAAACCGTACGGAAGTCAATTTTACGCTTGAAGAAAACAGACAGGAAATGGAGGAAGTGGTGGTGACCGGTTACCAGGAAATCAAGCGTGAACGGATGACAGGTAGCACATCCGTAATCACTGCCCGCGAATTGCGTAATAAAGGGCTTACTTCTATGGACGAGGTGCTGAACGGGACGATTTCGGGCGTCAGTAGCATTGCTAGCGGCCGACCCGGCGAAAAGGCCAAAATTATGATCCGGGGCGTCAATTCGCTGACCGGAAGTACCGATCCGGTATGGATCGTAGATGGAATGCCGCTGCAAGGCGATCTCCCCGGCATCAAAGTCGGCACGGGAGACGTGGAAGCCTCCATCTTCGATTCCGGAATCGGGAATATTGCTCCCGACGACATAGAATCGGTCACTATCCTGAAAGATGCTGCAGCAACAGCCATTTACGGTGCGCGGGCAGCCAACGGGGTGATTGTCGTCAAGACCAAATCCGGAACTGCCGGGAAGATGCAGTTTAATGTATCTCTGAATTTCGGAGTAAAAGAACGGCCCGTCAATAATATCGATATGATGAACTCTGCCCAGAAAATACAGTTCGAGCGTGAAGTATACAACGATCTGGGATCGGGAGATAAAGGACGCGTCACCACTCTGCTTCGCCAGGCAGATTACGGTATCATCTCCAAAAACGAGGCGGAAAAAGCCATCGCAGAGTTGGCAGCGACAAACACCGACTGGTTTAAAGAACTGTTCCGTACGGCGCTGACTACACAGGCTAGTTTCAATATGTCGGGAGGAAATGAAAAGACCGTGCATTATCTTTCGCTCAACTACCTGACAGAAAAAGGTACAGAGCTAAATAATAAATACAACCGTTTCCGCCTGAATACGAAAATCAGTCATAGTCCTATCGAACAATTGAAATTCACAGGAGGTGCCGCCGTAACCCTAAAGAATGAACAGTCGTCCGCTTCGGTGATCAACCCGTTAAAGTATGCTATGTATGCCAATCCCTATGAATCTCCGGACGGTTATGACCAGAGCTACGACCAGACTTCCAGCAGAATCCGCGACGGTTTACGTTGGGACCATCTGAATGTGATCGACGACCTGAACAGAAACACAAATTCTAACCGTTATCAGGATGCGGAATTTTCTTTTAAAGTGGAATGGGATATCGTTCCCGGCCTGAATTTCACCAGTCACGTGGTTTACAACACCAATACCAATAACAACCGGATCGTAGAAGGTGCCGATACCTACACCAATTTCATCAACAACTGGTTTACTTATGACCAGGAAGTGAAGCCGGAAGATGTCAGAGGATCCTTGCGTGAGGGCACAGCCTACAGCAATAGCTATACCTTCCGGAACACCCTGCAATACGATCTGGAACTTGCCGGCAAACATTA
>CAJKZL010000548.1 GCA_905204385.1 uncultured Odoribacter sp.
CGGATCGCTGATAGTATTGAATTCGTACGTAGTAAACTTGAATCCTGCTGACGCTGCCGGCGATATCTCCGACGCTAAAGTAGTGAAGATTCCGGTGGATGCCGACGGTAATTTCGATTTGGTATTGCCTTTGGAAAAACCGGGATATTATCAAATCGGCCGGAATACGCTTTACCTTACTCCGGGAGACGATATGGAGGTATACCTGGGAACCTCTCAGCCTCAGTCTACCTTTAAAGGGAAGGGAATGGAAGCGAATACCTATCTCAAGGGACGGCTGTTTCCTAAGGCCGGTTCTTTTCTGGAAGCAGGCAGAAATATTAAGAATAGCTTTGAAGCCACCCGGCATGTTGTGGACAGCCTGGCCGGACTGAGACGCGCACAGCTGAAGCAGTTGAAAAACGTTAGCCGGGAGTTTAAACGTCTGGAAGCCATGCGGATCGAGGCCGATGTGGTCAATAGTTATATGTCATATCCCTTTTATTCGGACACTATGTTCGAAGGAGTCAAAACAGACGAAGAGGCTCTGAAGGTTTTGGAAAAGTTCCATGCTTCTATCCGGGATCTGGTAAACCCGATGCTCAAGGAACTGGCCGCTTCGGACGACTATCTGGATGTGGCTGTTGTACGGGATGTTTTGCTGGATGCCTGTGAGAACAAGACTTTCGATTTTAAGCGGTCGGTACGCTTACAGGAGTTGAATGAGGTGCTGAAAAAAGGAGAAGAATTCGATGAATCGCTGACACCTGCAAAATACAAAGAGTTCAGAAGTTTTGCAGAAGGATTGAAGAATAAAGATTTTGGAGAGGTTTTTCTGGGACGTCTGGAGCGGAGGGCTAAACTGATGGAGGGTCGGCCCGCTATCGATCTGGATGTCATGACGGCTGACGGAAAACAAGGCAAACTGAGTGATTACAAAGGCAAAGTGATGTATATCGATTTTTGGGCCACTTGGTGCGGACCTTGCATGGGCGAAATGCCTCACTTCAATGAGTTGAGTAAAAACTACCCGAACATCCGGTTTATCGGGATTTCAGTGGACGAAAGCGAAAAGGCCTGGAAGAACCGGATTGCCAACGGTGATCATGGGGCTGTGCTAGAATTGATTTGTCATGATTCCCGGACCAAAACGGGATGGGATATCACCGGTATTCCCCGTTTCCTGCTGATCGACGAAGATTTCAACATCATTTCGGCCGAAGCACCCCGCCCTTCACAGAGGGCTGAAATCGAACCTTTGTTGACTAAATTGAACGGAGGTAAGAAATGATAAAGCCGATCCTATTTTGCTTATCCCTGCTATGGGCAGGGATAAGCCCCTGCCAGGCCGACGGTTTCAGGATTCAGGGAAAAATAAGCGGAGGAGGAGAAGGTGTAAAAGTGTATTTGACCGATCTGTCGCAGACACGGCGGGTGTATGACAGCACTGTGATTCATCATGGCGAGTTTTTGTTTCAGGGGAAAGTGGAGAAACCGGAAATACGATGTATCACCATTAATAAAGATCCCCAGGCGGATAATCTATGGAAGGTTTTGGTAAAATTGCCTCTGTTCGTTGAAAATTCAGATATCCTCATCACTGCTCCTTATGATAGTTTGCCGGTGAGGCAGGATGATGCAGTCCGCCCTTGTGTGCGGATCGCCGGTTCGGCATCCCATGATTTGTATGTGGAATATCAGAAGGGTCTGGCTCCCTTGTCCAAAGCAAACGGCGAATGGTTCGAAACTTACCGGAAAGCTTATTATTATGCCAGGAAAGATCAGTTTGGCCGCCGTGACGTTAAACCGTCCTTTGCCGCCCTGGAGAAACTGGAACGATGCAAGGATGATATTTACAAATACAAAGTGGATTTTATCCAACAGCATTCCGATTCCCCGGTGGCTTTTTATGTGGCGGGAACTGTGGCCCTCACCAAATACGGACGTCCTGAAATCGAACGTTTTGTCGCTTCCTGGCCCGAAGAGTGGAGAAATAGCGAGGCGGGGAAAAAATTGATCGAACGCTACCGGAAGATCCCGGTGTATACCGGAGATCCCTATATAGACGTAGAAGTATTGAACCGGGAGGGAAAGGTCGTGAAGCTTTCTGACGTCATTCGTCCCGGCCGGTATACACTGCTGGAATTATGGGCTTCGTGGTGCGGTCCCTGCCGGAGCGAAATTCCGCATTTGAAGGATTCTTATGCCGGTTTTTGCGACCTGGGGTTTGACATTGTCAGTGTTTCCATCGATGCCGATAAAAAGAAATGGAAGAAAGCCGTGGAGCAGGAAAACATGCCCTGGCTACAGCTTTGCGACCGGGGAGAGGGGTTTGATTCCTTTATTGCAAAAGCCTATGGGGTGAGAGGAGTCCCCAGTTCTTTCCTGATCGATCCGGAGGGTAAAATTATCCTCCTGAATGCCCGGGGAGGATGGTTGGATTCCAAACTCAGTGAACTGCTGGGGGAATAGCCTCCGTAAAAGAAAAGACTGCTTGCCCGTACAAGCAGTCTTTTCAATATGACCCGGCAAGTGTGCGGGGATCGTGTTATGCTGTAAGGAATAGATTACATCAATCTTTTTATCCACCTGAGTTTTCCTTGCGAGTAGGGAGGATATTTGAAGGCAGGTTCTCCCCAGCTCTTTTTTTCCAATATTGATTTTTGGTGAGAAAAAGTTTGAAATCCAAAATCGCCGTGATAATGGCCTATGCCGGAATTACCGATTCCTCCGAAAGGCAGGCTGTCACCGGTAAGATGCATCAGCGTATCGTTGATACACCCCCCGCCGAAAGAAACGGTGTTCAGAAATTTCGTCTTATGCTGTCTGTTTATTGTAAATAAATAGGCTGCC
>CAJKZL010000549.1 GCA_905204385.1 uncultured Odoribacter sp.
TCTTCCGGCAGTTGAAATACCGGAGGAAACGGGTGGAGGTCCCCGTCGTCAGGAACCTGATATTCGTCAGGGCCACCCGGCAGGTCGCTGTGGATCTCCCCAACAGGGAGGGCGTCGCGCTCTTTTACATGAAGGATCTTTCCACCCATGGCATGATGGTCGTACCCGACAAGCAGATGGACGATTTCCGCTTCATGATGGACCTTTCCCCCGACGGGGTCAGCTTCGACGACGCGTCCCTCACGATGGGCAGCAGGGTGAAGGTCGTCAAGGGCGAACTATCGGGCGTCGAAGGAGAGGTCGGCACCGTTTCCAACAGGACCTACGTGGTCATCCGCATTCGCGGTGTCTTGACCGCCAGCGTCAAGCTCCCCAGGAGTTACTTGAAAATTATCGGTTAAACAATCTAAATAACACATCATTCTGATGGAATCAATTGTAGCAAAATCGCTGGAACTCCAGCGCCAGGCGCACCACCTCCTCTTCCTCGAGGACGATGCCCCCATGTATTCGGACGTTTTTACCCGGCAGAACGGTGCCGTCCTTTCGCTGAGCAATGAATTGTATTCCCTTTGGCGCGCTGCCGGTTCTATTACCTCCGAGGAGGAAGCGGATGTTTGCCTCTCCCTCCTGATGGGCTATAACGCCACCATCTATGATGACGGTGACAAGCAGGCGCGCATCCAGGAGGTATTGGACCGCTGCTGGCACATTTTGGAACGGCTCCCGTCCTCGTTACTGAAAGTTCGCCTGCTCACTTACTGTTACGCGGAGGTATATGACGACGGCTTGGCGGAGGAGGCGCATGCGATCATGGATGGATGGCGCAAGGACTCATTGGCCCCCGAGGAGAGGGAAATGATTGAACTGTTGAGGGGGATCGAGGAGAATCCATATCCCTGGGTGGAGGTTTATTAACGTAAGTGTTCAAAAATGAGGGTGTCAATTCATTTTTTGAACGTTTATGATACATTTCTTCATCCATTATTATTTTAAAACTGGAGATGAAAAAAATAGCAATTATTGGAGGAAGTTATTTACAGCTTCCAGCCGTACTAAAAGCTAAGGAAATTGGTTATGAAGTACACTGTTTCTCTTGGAAAGAAGGTGCTGTATGTGCGGATTATGCAGACTATTTCTACCCTATTTCCATAATAGAAAAAGAGCAAATACTTGGTGAATGTAAAAAAATAGGTATAGATGGCATCGTTACCAAAGCATCGGATATAGCTGTACAAGAGGGATGCTCATATTCGAAGGTTTGATAGTGCCCGTAAGGACATTCAGAAATATCATAATAACTATAGTACTGAGCCGTCATGTCCAGGGCAGTCTGTATCGTACCTCCATATAAATCGCTTTTTCCCAAGTTTACATAAATTCCGTACAACGCATCCATAAACCCTTGCTCGGTATTGAACATATCATCCTCATTCACTTCAGTTTCAGGTTTCACGTCCAGCCAGTTTTCACATCCGCTTAATGTAACCGCAGCCAGCAGAAAACTTATTATCTGTATATATTTCCTCATAATTCTCATTTTTAGTATTTATACCCTATTACAAACTAGCAGACAAAGAAAAAGTAAATTGCCGGGCAAACGGATAAGACAATCCCCGTTCTTCTTTTACCGAAGAGAAACGGGCAATATCTCCCATATTGAAATTAAAACGCAAGCCGGTAAGACCGATTTTCCGGCATAATTCCCGTCGCATTTCATAACCGAGCGATATACTACCGATCTGAAAATAATTGTAATCCTGTACAAAGCGGGTCGTCAGATTCGACACATTTTCTTCCAAAGCGATATTTTTAAAAAAGGTCCGGTCGCCCGGTTATTTCCAACGGTCATACAATACCCGCCGGTCACAATTACTATTGGGATTCACCCCTTCCACCCGGGAAGCCAACGTCTGATTATAAGTTTGTCCACCCCATTGGAAATTGAAAGACATATTCAGGCTAATTCCCTTAAAGGTCAGAAAAGAATTCAAAGTGCCTCTGAATTTGGGATCTGTCGTTCCACAAACCACTTTATCATTGTAATCCCAAATGGTAGTCAGGCTGCCGTCTTTTTTCACAAACACTTCTTTACCGGTTTCCGGATCGATTCCCAAAGAAGGCACAGCCTTCAAGGCATCGAGTGATTCTCCTTCTTCGTATAAAGGTACCGGTTTCTTGGTTTCATTTTTATTGTTCTCATCATTCATCGCTCCCAGCTTATCCGTGATCTTTTTGATCTTATTCTTACTGTCACTGGTACCGAAAGCCAAAGACCAATACAGTTCCCGTTCAGTATCCCTCAGCATCTGAGTACGTAAATTCAGAGACCACCCCTTATTTTCCATCTCTCCGAAATTTTCTTTATAATCGATAAACCCAAGAGAGGGTGGCAGACTGATATCCATCAATACATCCTTGGTATATTCACGGAAATACTCTCCGGTCAGAGAAAAACGTCCCTCCCAGAAATCCAGATCACATCCCAGATTCACCGTAAATTTGCGTTGCCATTTCAGATCCTCATATCCCAAAGCAATGATATCGGCTCCGACTCCGTTCAGGTAAATATTATCCGATGAATATTGATAAGTAGTCTGGGCCTGATAAGGGGAAAAGGTCACATTACCGGTATATCCTACAGAACTCCTTATTTTTGCCTGAGTTAACCACTCCGGATTTCCCCAGAATTTCTCGTTATGAATATTCCAACCTGCACCCAACGACCAGATCGGGGCAAACCGATTGTTTGAACCGAAATTTGATGATCCATCCACTTTCAATGAAAAATCAAACAAATATCTCCGATCATAAGAGTAGTTAAATGT
>CAJKZL010000550.1 GCA_905204385.1 uncultured Odoribacter sp.
AAGAAAAATTCATGCAGAAATATTCCGATATCCTTTCTTTCGGTAAACTGCGTACCAGCTTCGGTCTGAATGGGAAGGTAGATACAAACCAAATCGGATATTATACTATGCAAGGTTCCTACAGTACTTCTTCCAAATATGACGGTAACACCAGCTACGTTATAGGAAGTATACCGAACCCGGGACTAAGATGGGAAAAGTCGAGAACGATAGAAGCCGGTCTGGATTTAAGTTTCCTTGAAAACCGCCTGAATGCAAACTTCACTTACTACAACCGTCTAACTTCCGATAAATATGCAAAAATCAGCTTACCGTCATCTTCGGGTATCAGTTCTATCCTGACAAACAACGGTAAAATCCGTAACAAAGGTATCGAAATAGACCTGAGTGCGAAGATTATCCAGACTAAAGACTGGAACTGGACTGTCGGTGCTAATATCGCTTACAACAAAAATATCATTGTTTCATTGCCTAACAACGGATTGGATAAAAACCGTCAGGATGCATTCCAGGTATATAGCGGCAAAGGCGACGAGAAAATATGGGTAGGTGGTTACCAGGAAGGTCAGGAACCAGGTTTTATGTATGCTTTCCAGGCAGACGGAATCTACAAAAGCTGGGATGAAATCCCCGATTACCTGGAAGACAGGGGTGGCGGCGCATCCGCATGTGTCCTTTATGGGAAGAAATCATGGGAAGAACTGGCCGACAGCGAAAAAGGGACTGGTGAAGAAGACGCCGCTCGAAGAGTACGAGAACGTCAGAAAAACGGGTCTTGCTGCCATTGCGCTCCGCGATGATGATGAACTGATTGAAGTTAAGACAACTGATAACGAGAAAGAGATTATTCTGGTAACGAAATTTGGCCAGTGTATCCGCTTTAAGGAAAACGATGTGCGTACGACAGGCCGTGTTTCCATGGGTGTACGCGGCATCAACCTTCTGGACGGCGATGAAGTAGTCGGCATGCAGATCTGCACGCAGGGAGACTATCTCCTTGTCGTATCCGAAAACGGCATGGGCAAACGGACGCCGATGGCAGAGTTTACCGTACAGCTCCGCGGCGGCAAGGGTGTCAAATGCTATAAGATTACCGAAAAGACCGGAAACCTGATCGGTTCCAAGGCGGTCAACGAGGATAATGAGATCATGATGATCACCACAGAGGGAATCATCATCCGTACGCCATGCTCCGGCATTTCTGTGATGGGACGAATCACATCCGGCGTTAAGCTGATGGATGTGGACGGCGAAATCAAGGTTGCCAGCATTGCAAAAGTAAGAGACAAAGAGGCGTCCGAGGAGACTTCGGTTTCGGAGAAAGAGAACGAAACGGCTTCTGAGAAAACGCAGGAATAATACAGCGTCGCAAAACGTGCCTGAGAGAAAAAAGCTCAGGCACGTTTTGCTCGTTTGGGGAAGGGGAGAAAAACATGAAACGAATTTTACTGATGGTGCTGCGGAATCTGCTTCTGGTTCCGTGGATGTGGTGCCGGCTCTGTTACCATGCAGCGCATCCGGACAAGTACAGTCTGGAAGAGCACTTTAAAATGCTGCGCTTTATTGTACAGCGGGCGAACAAAGGCGGAAACGTCATTGTGGAATCCTATGGAGCAGAAAATCTTCCGGAGCAGGACGGTTTTGTGATGTATCCGAATCACCAGGGACTGTACGATGTGCTGGCGATCGCAGGAGCGTGCTCGCGTACCTTTACAGTTGTTGCCAAAAAAGAGGTAGAGCATATTCCGTTTTTAAAACAGGTCTTTGCGTGCATCCACGCGCTGTTTATGGACCGGGAGAATCTGCGGCAGTCAATGCAGGTTATCAATGAGGCGGCCGATGTCGTAAAAGAAGGCAAAAACGTCATTCTGTTTCCGGAAGGAACGAGGAGCAGAAAGGGAAACCAGCTGCTGGTGTTTAAAAGCGGCAGCTTCAAGATCGCAGTAAAAGCAAAATGCCCGATCGTGCCGGTTGCGTTAAAAAACTGTTTTGTTCCGTTTGACTCCAATACCGTCCGTCCCGTAACGGTAGAAGTCCATTTTCTCGACCCGATCCCATACGAGGAATACCAGGGAATGAAGACAACAGAGATTGCCGAGATGGTAAAGAAGAGAATTGAAGCCGTCGTAACCGCGTAGCGGTTTCAGAAAAGAGCGTGATATGCGCTCTTTTCTGCTATTCTGGGGGGCTGATTTGGGTTCTGTAAGGCATATTTTCTATAATAGTAAGAAAAAAACAAAAAATTCGAAAAAACGGGTTGACAAGAACGTAAGGTTTTTGTATAATAAACCATGCGTCACGAATGAGTGACCGCACATATCATTTTATATTTAGGCATTTGGAGAAGTACTCAAGTGGCTGAAGAGGCGCCCCTGCTAAGGGTGTAGGTCGGGTAACCGGCGCGAGGGTTCAAATCCCTCCTTCTCCGTTTAAAAGCCAAAAACAAAATGATATTTTTTGTGGAAAAAGTTCTTGACAAACAGCTTCACATCTGATAAGATAGCAGAGTTGGTGATGGGTTTGAAAAAACTAATCTCAAAAAAATAAATTAAAAAAGTTCTTGACAAAAGCGAATGAGTTTGATAAAATAAACGAGTTGCTGATCGAAAGAACGGCGAAGAAGTTAAAAAAACTTCAAAAAATAAATCAAAAAAAGTTCTTGACAAACGAAAAGCTCTGTGATAAAATAAATGAGCTGATCCGAGTCGGAGCGGCAAAGATCCTTGATAATTAAACAATGAAACACATCCTCGAAAGTTCTGAATAAGTAATTCAAAACGATCGAAAGATCCTTTAAAACAGTAAAAGGGATAAA
>CAJKZL010000551.1 GCA_905204385.1 uncultured Odoribacter sp.
GCTCGAAATATCGCAAAGCATTCCGGATAGCCAGCTTTTTTTCCTCTACGGTCAGAATGTCTTTCCGCTTGGGAGCATGATTAATCTCCGGATCATAAGGCTTGGGGGCAGGCAACTCGGCAGGTATGCCTTCCCGGATCGATAGTTGAAATTCCTCTAGGGTCATATATAAATTGTACTTTTAAAGGTTTGATGATCACTTCAGGATGCTCGGTAATTGTATTCCCGATTTTTACTAAAACACCGCTAAAATAATAAATTCAAACGATTTCGTCGCATTTAAAGCACAATTTCTAACTAAAATATACTGATTGAATTAGGCTTTATCACAAAACCGATCCGAAGATAGCGTTGAAATTCATTGAAATGAATCAGGCTTTCGGAATATCCGTTGTAATACTGGAGATACAAAAACTGATTATCGGCTTTAAAAAGCCGGTAAGCAATTCCCAACTGCCAATTTGCATTCAGATTCCATCCTCCCCGCTTGATCATGAGTGCCGAAGCGCTGAACCTCCCGTTATCGCTCGCATAGGTCAATCCCAGGTGTCCGATGCCGGCATAACGGGTGATGTGCTTATTGTATTTCGACAACATCATGGCTATCCAGGCCTTCGCCTGCAAAGTGAAATTCTGATCGGGGATGTATATGCCGGTAAAAGTAATCCGGTTCCAGCTCATCGATTGGATGCTGTCGCGGCCGTTAGACTCATGTTCGAATTGTATCATCCCGATCCCCTCTATTCGCTTATTACGGATAAAATTCCTGCCGAACCCCAGCGTAGGATTGTAATTCGTCTCGGAAAAGGGAGCCGACTTACGGTAAATGTCCCAAAAGGAAATTTGGGTATAGGTCAGGAAAATGTATATCCGGTAAGGCAATAATTTACGGTAGAGGCGGTGGCGCAGACTGATCTGAAACTTGGCATCGGAATTGTATTTGTTGATTTTACCCCCGGCAAAGCTCGTCCCAGTGATCACATAATTGTCCTTGTAGATGGTAAAAGCCGGAATGTTGCCCAAAGCCTGCATCAAACTGTCCTCCGACTGCCGCTCGGGAGGATTTACTATTTCCTGTGCCGACAAAGTTCCCAATCCGGCAAAAATCAGAAACAACAGTAATATTCCTTTCATAAATCATCGAGACGTGTAAATTCAAACTGATTGTACGGACTTTATGCAGACAGGTTACAACGGCGGATTTGTCCGGGCCGGAAAACTTTCCCGGCATGGGGTACGTATAAATTTGAATAAACAAACTCAACGATTATGGATAACGAAATCACACAACCACTTCGCATAGGGGACATAGCCCCCGTTTTTGACGCCGTCACCACACAGGGAAAGATTCATTTTCCTGTCGATTACAATGGTAAATGGGTCATTTTGTTCAGTCATCCTTCGGACTTCACGCCGGTATGTACCTCGGAATTCCTGACCTTCGGAGCAATGGCCAAAGAATTCGAAGACCTGAACTGCCAGCTTATCGGACTTTCCGTGGACGGTTTGTTCAGCCACATTGCCTGGCTGCGCACCATACGGGATAAAATAGAATACAAGGGCAAGAAAAATGTGGAGATACGCTTCCCACTGATTGCCGACCTGAGCGCCGAGGTCGCCCGGTTATACGGCATGATTCAGCCGGGCGAAAGCACGACACAAGCGGTGCGCGCCGTCTTTTTCATCGATCCTCAGGGCACCATCCGGTCTATCATCTACTACCCTATGGCCCTCGGAAGAAATTTCGCAGAGATAAAAAGGGTGCTGATCGGTTTACAGACCATCGACAAATATGATGTCAGTTTGCCCGCCGACTGGACTCCCGGCGACGAAGTCATAGCGGCAACCCCCGGTTCCTACGATGCTGCCGAAGAAAGAATGCGGGAAAACTGTCCGGACATGCATTGCTACGACTGGTTTTTCTGCCTGAAACAGCTTCCCCGAAAATAACCCATTTCCTTCTTGAAAACATCCAACGCCGGAGGGCTTGCCAGGTTTCCCCACTTTCGCATCCTCCGGCGGTCAGGACCTACCCGAAAGCCGGCAGAAAGGTGAACAAACACTCCGGTTCTTCAAATATTCCGCACTCCCGAAACGTAGATAAACTTTTTATCCTTACCTTTGCATGTACTAAAATTTTCAATTATGAAGCTAGCGATACCTACGCGCAATCAGGTCGTCGACGATCATTTCGGACATTGCGAATATTATACGATTTTTACAATCGACGAAAACAACCGGATCATATGCACTGAAACCCAGGCCTCTCCCGAAGGATGCGGTTGTAAGTCCAATATTGCTTCGGTGCTGGAGGAAAAAGGAGTACAACTGATGCTGGCCGGTAATATGGGAGAGGGTGCCAAAAACACCCTCGAAGCCCATCATATCCGTGTTGTCAGAGGATGCTCCGGACCCATCGAAAGCGTGGTGAACGATTGGCTGAAAGGGAAGATCACCGATTCGGGAGATTCCTGCAGTCATCACGACGGGCAACATGAATGCTCCGGTCATCACGAGGACAAACCCTTAACCTTTAAAGTGCTATGAATATCAGGATCGGAGACATCGTCAGATTTCTGACGGATAAACTGGAAGGGAAAGTCACCGCTATTGCAGACAGTACGACGGTACATGTTTTCGTCGAGGAATATGGATTTGAAATTCCGGCTTCGACGAACGACCTGGTGGTCATTCATTCGGATTTTGCCCAATCGGATAAACCCGGGCAACCCACCCCCGCCCCAAAAAAAAAGGTGGGCGTAGGAACCCCCCACACCGGTTAAAAGGGAGTAGGTACCCGCAAA
>CAJKZL010000552.1 GCA_905204385.1 uncultured Odoribacter sp.
GTTAATTTTGCGGATCACCCTGCACGGATTTCCAACCGCTACACTATCGGCCGGAATATCTTTCGTCACTACACTTCCGGCCCCTATAACACTGCCTTTACCAATCGTCACTCCGGGCAATATAATAACCCCGGCCCCTATCCAGCAACCGTCTTCTATCGTAACAGGCAAAGCGTAGGTACGACAAAAATAGGCGCTGCTTCCCGGTGTCCATTCCGGATTGAGGCGGTCGCCCAGCTCAACCGGATGTGTCGCCGTATGGATCTGCACATTCGGGGCAATCAAAATGTTATTGCCAATCGTGATTTTATTGCAGTCGATGAAAGTACATCTCATGTTAACAGAGACATTATTGCCTATATAAATATTATCGCCGAATCCGCAAATAAATGAATCCCCCACGGAAACATTCGTACCGACATGCCCGAACAGGGCTTTCAGCATTTCGTACCGCTTTCCCCTCTGTGAATAAGGGACAGAGTTATATTGCCGGCACCAATCGGATGCCTTCGCTTTTCTCTCGATAAAAATACGATCGTGACAATCATACCATTGTCCGTCGATACATTTTTCCGATTCTGTTTCTGCCATGTACTAATTATTAATTGTTTATATGCGCCTGCAAAGATGTGAGAAATGCAGTCCTTTCTTTTTATCCTATGTTAAAAACTCATCGACTTGCGTAATGTCTTTTTCTGTAAGATAAACCTGCCTGTCAAAATGTGCGGCTTGGCGTGCGTACACTCCACATCTGCTGCGATGCGCAATTCGCCGGAAGAGCGGATCACCTGATGACAAGAGATACAATCGCCTCTCGCCCATTCATAATAACGGTTTACCATATAATTCCAAATCCAGTAATAGTTTTTTGGCAGCAAGCCCGCCAGCGTAACCCGTCAGTGAACGATCGCTACCGATTACCCGATGACAGGGTGCAAAAATAGAAAGGGCATTCACCCCGTTTGCATTCGCTACCGCACGCACAGCTTTAGGCATATCCAGACGGACGGCCAATTCTCCGTAAGAAAGAGTAGTACCATAAGGGATTTCCAACAATTTGTGCCATACCTTCTTTTGAAAATCCGTACCTACAAAGAGCAAAGGGATATCGAACGCCCTGCGTTTCCCGTCGAAATATTCATCCAACTGCCTGGCAGCTTCCCCGATAATATCCGATGGCTTTTCTTCGTAAACGGCTTGCAGGATTTTTCGCAACCGTATATCTACAATATCCCGATGCTTCTCGACCGCCCAATCACAAAGGCAAAGTTTTCCCTCCAACGAACCGAGCATCAAATCCCCGCAGGGAGAATGATAACGTTGTATCCGAATAGTATTTGTGGGGTTGTCCCTGTTTAAAGCGGCTTTCATTCTTTCCATTCATTTAAGGGTATAGTTTTCATATCTTCAATGTCTCCGGCCCAAAAACGGCATTTTTCCAATTCGACTTTCAATGCCGCACTCAAGCCAAGGTATTTACGGCTAAAATAGCAATTAATCCTCTCAATTTCTATCCTCCGGTCCGTTTTTTTGCAGCAAAGTTACATTCGGTCCGAATAGGAAACGACCCGAAATTTGCTGTTTTTGTCGGGGTATGGAATCTTTATGAAAGTTTTTCACAGTTCCGCGATCTTCACCGAAGTGTATTCGTAGCACTCTGCTGTTACCCTTATCGCTACCAGAAAAAAGATAGTATCCGGAAAAATCAGGTTAAAATTCAGTAGACCAACATATCATCTGCCTGTAAAAAACGTTCTAACTTTGTGACTTATAAAAATGGGGAGAAAAAATAAAAAAGTAATGTATACACCTATGGATTACGCTCAAATATTGAAATTACAGCAAGAATTTTTTCATGCTCAGCGAACAAAAGAAACAGCTTTTAGAAAGGAAAATCTTTTAAAGCTGAAAAGTATTTTGAAAACTAACGAGCCTCTGCTTTTTGAAGCCATTTATAAGGATTTCCGAAAGTCAGAGTTCGATACCTATGTCAATGAACTGAATCTCATTTACCGGGAAATAGACTATTTTCTTAAACATCTCGATCGTTTAAGTAAGCCCCGGAAAGTAAAGACAGGCATCGCCTTACTTCCCGGGAAAAGTTATATTTATAGTGAACCTTTGGGATGTACTTTAATCATCGGAGCATGGAATTATCCTTATGCTCTGACCTTAATTCCCCTGGTCGATGCGATGGCCGCGGGAAACACCGGTATGATCAAACCGAGTGAATTACCGGCAAATGCCATGCACATCATGGCGGAACTGATCAATACGAACTTTCCACCCGGGTATTTATATGTAGCAGAAGGCGGCATACCGGAAACAACCGAGATGTTGAAATTGCCGTACGATAAAATATTTTTTACAGGAAGTCCCCGGGTGGGTAGAATTGTTTACGAAGCGGCAGCGAAAAACCTGACTCCGGTAACTTTGGAATTGGGAGGTAAATCCCCGGCTATAGTCACGAACAGCGCCGATTTGGAAGTCGCTGCAAAACGAATCGTCTGGGGTAAATTTCTAAACGGAGGGCAAACGTGTGTAGCCCCCGACTATTTAGTCGTGGAAGAATCGGTCAAATCCAGACTGTTGGAATTCATAAAGCAAAAATTAGACGTTTTCAACTATACAGACGGAGCAGAACATTATGTAAGCATTATAAACAAGAGGAATTTCGCCCGGAATTTACGGCTTATAGCGCCCAAGAAATTATTTAATGGCGGAGCAAACAAAGAAAACCCTCTATATATCAAGCCTAAGATTCTGGACAATATCAACTGGAACTACCCGGAGATGCAGGAAG
>CAJKZL010000553.1 GCA_905204385.1 uncultured Odoribacter sp.
TTCTGTTGCTCTGCAATATGCTGGTAGTGCGTGATGACTTGTTGGGAGTTGTAGTGGGAATCCTTTTAGCTGTATCAGCCCGCAATTGGGACACTTCCGCACCGGATAAGGGAAGGGTTGAAAGAAAGATATAAATAAAATGCGGTTTTCTGAATTGATTTATTCAGTCGGAAAACAACAATTTAAAGTTCTTTAATTTCTTTGACGGGAAGGCCGGTCAGCTCACTGATATCTTCTGCGGCAAAACCTTTTGCTTTCATATTACGGGCGATTTCCAGCTGTTTCTTTTTTTTCGCCTTCTTTCCGGCCTTTCTCCATTCCCTCCTCTATTCCTTTTTCTTTGGCGAAAGCGATTGTCACTAACTGGTCGCGATAGACCTTGATACTTTCGTCGTACTTTTCGCGTTCTTCTTTTGTCAGTGATGCGAGTCGATGATTTTTTCCAGTTTTTCGAACACCGCTTTGCGGGCCTTAAACGGTAATCGGTTTAGTGTTTTCATGTTCTTTAATACATAAATCCAGCGTTCAAAATCAGTTATACATTCTTCTTCTTCCTTCGTAAAAGCCGGAAGTTCGATGAAAATAAAGCGTAGCTTATCCGAAAATACCTCGTGTGTATCACGGTCGGAGAGTACGATGTCCGTATGCAGTTTGCCCGGAGAATCACCCAGACGGAAATTCATGAAGAACACACCGATCCTGAATATGCCGTTCACCTACCAACAGATCGTTCAGAAAGTCGATCAGCAGGTCCTTTGTCATTTCCTGTCCGAATATGATTTTGAATCCGACATCTGTAAAAGGATTGATAAACTTCGCCATGATAGCCCCTGAAAGAATCGTTAACGGAACAAAATCTCGCATAGACCATGCTACAGTCAATGGCTCCCCGGTGGCTGGAAATACAGATCTCCTGTAAGAATATGGTCGCAGTCTGTCTGAAAAATTGGAAAATATCGTAAAAGTATCTTCTTAAAATAAAAAAAATCGATATCTTTGCATCCGATTTTGGTGTCACGATTCTGCTGCTACGGAAAAGTGATGAAAAGGGAATCAGGTGAGAATCCTGGACAGACCCGCTGCTGTAAGCTCTGCTAAAATCTTCAACAATACTTTAGCCACTGTTCTGGAAAGAATGGGAAGGGCGTTTGAAGATTGGAGTAAGTCAGAAGACCTGCCGAAATGATGTATGATTGATAAACCTTCGGGGATTAAGGTTGCTCGATTCGGACTTGATTTTATTTTGCAAAGGGTGTGCTTTACGGCAGGGATTATGCCGGAAAACAATTTCCAGTCAGGATTCTGCAATATGATTTCTTTTCAGGTGAATTTAGAATTATGCAAAATGTTTCCGGTAAACGGAGAAGCGCCGGTGGCACATGAATGGGGTGAATTTATGCAAGTTTTTTGAGAGGAAACTTTCACTTTGTTGGGAGTGGCTTTGCCGCTGTTACAACGGATAAACTTGTATGTAATTAACAAATAATAATTTATATCGGTGTAAAACAAATTCAAGATGAAAAGGAAATTTATTTTAACTTCTCTTGCCCTTACGTTCTGTATGGGCATGTATGCAGAGCAACCTGTAACTGTAGAAACCGATTCCATGCGTCGGATAGATTTGGAGGAGGTGATGATCCATGCGACTAAAACCGGAGCTTTATTGAAAGATCTTCCGAACCGGGTAGAGGTGGTGACCAAGCGGCAGATCGAAGCTTCGGGGATCAATAATCTGACGGACCTGTTGAAAAATTTTGTTAATGTGGATGTGATTGAATATCCGGGATATAATTCTTATTTCAGTATCCGGGGATTCAAACCGACAGAAGGAAAATACACGACAGTCCTGATCGATGGAGTACCGGCCGGTACTACCAATATGGCGACACTTTCTTTAGGCGATGTAGAGCAGGTGGAAGTTCTGAAAGGCCCTTTCTCCGCCATGTATGGTTCGGATGCGATGGGTGGAGTGGTGAACATCGTCACCAAACGGAATAAGGATAAACTCACCGGAGGAATCAAAGTTGCAGCCGGAAGTTATCAAACTTCCAAAGGGGCTTTTCATGTCGGTGGACGGATCTCACGGGGGCATTCTATCGATGCCTCTATCGATTATACTGCTCAGGCACGAAACTATAAGATCGGAGACCATAATCTCTTGCATATGTCGGCAACGGATAAAGCTATCCTCGGTAAAGATACTTATGGTATTAAAATGAATGGCTCTCGGCATAGCGGTATCGCCGGGATAGGCCGTATCGGGTATGATTTCGGGGAAAACTGGTCTTTGAATTTTACCGAGATTTTTTTTGTGGGTAAGGATCTGCCGACGGGAGGAAATGTCTGGGGGACTAACGGATTGAAAAAGAAAGATGTCACCCGGTATACCGAAAAATTGGAACTCAACGGAAAAGTGAATAATCATAATTTGTTTTTCGCTCCTCATTACTCTACAGCTAAGACCGATACTTATACGGCAGACACCGATACGGCTTATGTGTATTCGGGTAACGAACTGAATACTTATGGATTTACAGCACACGATAATCTGATTTTAGGCAAACAAAGAATTGCTTTCGGATTCGATAACAATAATGAAGTCAGTGAGATAACCAGTTTTAAAGCGCGTGGTGAGATTAAAGCACCTTATCAACCCCGTTTCCGGAATACGGCTTGGGGGATATTCCTGCAGAGTAACTTGAAATTATTTAAAGAAAATATGGACTTGTCGGTCGGATTGCGCTATGATTATTTCGATTTTAAACTTCGGAAAACACCTGGATTGGAGAATGTAGAG
>CAJKZL010000554.1 GCA_905204385.1 uncultured Odoribacter sp.
GTGGATATTGAATCCTCCAGGCAAAAGTGAGCTGTCGTTGGTTTCCAGGGGAACGAGCCGGACGTTGTCTGCTAAATCGCTGACCTTTACTTGTATTTCTGGGGCATTCAGAGGTAATATGATTTCAGGCAAATCGGAGGAAGTAGATTTGCATCCGATCAGCATTTCAGCGGTCAACAGGGATAAAATGAAGTACTTCATGGCGTTTTATTCAATAGAGACCTAGGGTAAAGATATAAAAAAATGCTATCCGTGAAGATAGCATTTCATTTTTTAATCCAAGAATTCCTAGTCTTTGAGTTTCGCTTTCAGGAATTCGCGGTTCAGGCGGGCAATGTGTGCGATGGAAATACTTTTGGGGCATTCCATTTCGCAAGCGCCGGTATTCGTGCAGTTGCCGAAGCCCAATTCGTCCATTTTGGCCACCATGGCCTTGGCGCGACGCGCTGCTTCGATTTTTCCCTGAGGCAATAAAGCCAGTTGTGATACTTTAGCGGCAACGAACAGCATGGCCGAAGAGTTTTTGCAGGTTGCAGCACAAGCGCCACAACCGATGCATGCAGCTGCGTCCATGGCTTCTTCGGCTTTATCGTTGGCGATAGGAATTGCATTGGCATCGGGTACACCGCCGGTATTCACGGATACGTATCCTCCTGCCTGCATGATTTTATCATATGCTTTACGATCGACTACCAAGTCCTTGATAACCGGGAAAGCTCCGCAACGCCACGGTTCGATGGTGATCGTGGCTCCATCCTGGAAGCGGCGCATGTGCAACTGACAGGTGGTTACGTCGTCGTCGGGACCGTGTGCCCGGCCGTCTATAAACAGACTGCAGGTTCCGCAAATCCCTTCGCGGCAATCGTGGTCGAAAGCCACCGGTTCTTCGTTTTGTTCAACCAATTGTTCGTTCAGAATATCCAGCATTTCCAGAAAAGAGGTGCCGGTGGAGATATTGTGGACTTTGTAAGTCTTAAACTCGCCTTTGGATTTAGCGTCTTTTTGCCGCCAGATCTTCAGTGTCAGTTCTTTTAATATTTTGTCTGCCATAACTTTTACCATTTACTAATGTGCTTTGCAACCGTTGGCCTGAGGATGTCGGACATCGATAAGGCATAGGGCCGGGAGTACATTATTTCATTATTATTTATAAGAACGTTGAGTAAGTTGAATATTTTCGAACACCAGGTCCTCTTTATGGAGTTCGGGCGCTTTGTCCTCTCCTTGGTATTCCCATACGGAAACATATTTATAGTGTTCGTCGTCCCGTTTGGCTTCTCCTTCCGGGGTCATAGATTCAACGCGCAGGTGGCCTCCGCAGGATTCATTCCGATCGAGGGCGTCATGTGCCATCAGGTCTGCCAGTTCAATGAAATCGGCAACGCGGGCTGCCTTCTCCAATTCATTGTTCATTGCAGTAAACTCTCCGGTGATGCGCAGGTCGGCATAGAATTCTTTCTTCAACTC
This sequence comes from uncultured Odoribacter sp., assembly GCA_905204385.1. Next base: position 1,468 of record CAJKZL010000554.1, read on the forward strand.
GGCAATCAGTTGGATCGCTTTTTTCAGGCCGGCAGCTTCGCGGGCCATACCGATGTATTCACACAAGATATGTCCCAGGTGTTTGTGGAAATGATCGGGGGATTTCGTCCCTTTGATATCGTAAAGCCGGCGCAAGCGATCGGCGACGCGTTTTTCGGCTTCGTCGAACTCTTTGGTGTTGATGTTGATCCTCGGAGTTTGAATGTCTTTAGCCAGGTAATCTCCGATGGTATACGGCAGAATGAAATATCCGTCGGCCAGTCCCTGCATCAGTGCTGATGCTCCCAGACGGTTAGCGCCGTGATCGGAGAAGTTGCATTCGCCGATGGCATACAAGCCAGGAATAGTGGTCATCAGGTTGTAGTCTACCCAAAGTCCACCCATGGAATAGTGGATTGCCGGATAGATCATCATCGGATTATGATAGGGATCCACGGCAGTTATTTTTTCGTACATCTGGAACAAGTTGCCGTAGCGTTTTTCAATGGTATCCCGTCCCAACTGCTCGATGGCATATTTGAAATCCAGGAATACGGCCTTGCCGGTGTTGTTCACTCCGTATCCGGCGTCGCATCTTTCTTTCGCTGCACGCGAAGCCACATCGCGCGGTACCAGGTTTCCGAATGCCGGATACCGGCGTTCGAGATAGAAATCGCGGTCTTCATCCGGAATATCGTTCGGGTTTAATGTGCCGGCTTGCAGTGCTGTAGCGTCTTCGATTTTCTTGGGCACCCATACCCGTCCGTCGTTTCGTAAAGATTCGGACATCAGGGTCAGCTTGCTCTGCTGATCGCTGTGTACCGGGATACAGGTCGGGTGGATTTGTACGAAACAGGGGTTTCCGAACATCGCACCTCTTTTGTAGGCTTGCCAGGCGGCACTGCCGTTGCAACCCATGGCGTTCGTCGACAGGAAGAATACGTTGCCGTAGCCTCCGGTTGCCAGTACAACGGCATGGGCTCCGAAACGTTCGATTTTCCCGGTCACCATATCGCGGGCAATCACGCCGCGTGCCTTGCCATCTACGATAACGATGTCCAGCACTTCGTGACGGTTGTACATTTTTACTTTTCCAGCTTCGATCTGACGATTCAATGCGCTGTAAGCTCCCAATAGCAATTGCTGACCGGTTTGGCCCCGTGCATAGAAGGTACGGCTTACCAGAGCGCCGCCGAAAGAACGGTTAGCCAATAAACCGCCGTATTCTCTGGCAAAAGGAACACCTTGCGCTACGCATTGGTCGATGATAGCGTTGGACACTTCGGCCAGACGGTAAACGTTGGCTTCACGTGCACGATAGTCACCACCTTTTACTGTATCGTAAAACA
>CAJKZL010000555.1 GCA_905204385.1 uncultured Odoribacter sp.
ACGATAAACGATAGTGGACCCCTGCGGGGCGCCTTGTCACCGGAACCGATGGTTCCGGTCTTTTGTTAAAAAGCACCTATAGAGACAGTTATCGTTTATCATTCATCCTTTATCATTACTTCAAATTTTTCGTTCATCTTTACTTAGGACCGAAGGTCCTCATCGTTACTTACGTTCGATAATTTTTGCGGATTTCCGCAAAAATTATCGGACGTTTTCTTTAATGCTAATTCGATGAACGATAAGCAGGTATCTATAGAGATGTTATACAAAAAACTCAGCGGCGCTTTGTCCGCTGACGAAGAGCTTCAATTCGAGAAGTGGAGTCAGGAGCCGGAGCACCGGCAATATTTCGAGCATTTAAAGGAATATGACCGGCTGGAAGAGCAACCGTCCTGCTCGGATACCGAATTGCAGGAGTCCTGGCTGGAAATCAGCAAAAAGATACAACGAAAGCGATGGCAGGAAAATTGGCGGCGTATCTACAGGAAATTGACGGTTGCCGCCATCCTGTCGATGATCGGGTTTTCGGGTTATTTTTATGGATTATGGGAAGAGGATAAGGAGACCGGGGAGACCGTAAGCATATGTCCGGGACAAGGGAAGGTTGTGTTGCAACTGTCCGATGGCAGTACTTACGACTTGAAAAATCCGGCGGTGTTGAATCGCTCCGCTATCGGGCAACATATCCGGATGGACAGCAACAGATTGAATTATCTCCAATCGCATGCCGGGGTGGCGGATTCCCTGGTTTATCATAAACTGATCGTCCCGCGTGGGGGAGAATTTCAGCTGATGCTCGAAGACGGTACGAAGGTGTGGTTGAATGCCGAAACTTCACTGAGGTATCCGCAGGATTTTACAGGGGGTACACGGGAAGTATATCTGGAAGGCGAAGCCTACTTCGAAGTGGCGCGGGATACATTGCATCCTTTCGTCGTACATACAGGCATTCAACGATTGACGGTGCTGGGAACCGGTTTTTCCATCACCGCTTACCGGGACGACGATTATCTGCAAACTACTTTGGTCGAAGGGAAGGTCAAGGTAGAATTACCCGGTCGGATATATCATTTGAATCCCAATGAGCAAATCACCTACAACCGGAATAATAAACAGGTGAGCCTCACTCCGGTCGACGTGCAGGAATTTACGGCCTGGAAAGACGGTAAATACGTATTCAGTCGGAAACGTCTGGAAGATATGCTGAATACCTTATCGCGTTGGTATGACTTTCAGGTTTTATATCAGGACGATTCTGTCAAGGAAAAATTGTTTTCCGGCGAACTCAGACGTTTTGAAAATTTCAACGATATCCTCAGGAAAATTGAAAAATCGGGTAACGTGAAATTTTCGGTAGAGGGTCGTACGGTGATTGTATCGAGATAAACGGGAGAATGTGCTACCATTCTCCCGAAGTATGGGATAAGCCGGTCAGCTTATCCGGTTTTATAAAATTTAATACACAAATCTATGAAAAAAAAACGAATGAGGATTTATCCTTCGTATCGGGAAGGATGTAAGAAAATGTTTTTTTGGACGACCCAGTTGTCTGTTCTGTTGCTGGTATTTAATCTAAACCTGAGTGCGCGTGCGTATTCTCAGCATCAACGATTAAGTATCGAGCTAAAGAATGCCACTCTCGAAGAATTTATTTCGGCGGTGAAGCAAAAGTGCGATGTCGGTTTTATTTACGATTACAACTGGGTGAAAAATGTAAAGGGGATAAACGTTCAGGCCAAGAACGAGGCGCTTGCCGATGTGTTGGCACGGGCATTGAACGGTACAGGTTTTTATGCGGAGATGGAGCAAAATACCATTATTTTGCGTAAATCGATTCTGCCTCAGACTGCCAAAGAGGCCACTGTGATCCGCGGCAAAGTGAGTGGTAAAGATGGGGAACTTTTGCCGGGAGTGACCGTCTTGATAAAAGGTACGACGCTGGGAAGTGTTACCGACGATAAAGGAGAATTCCGGATATCATTGCCTGAACCGGTTGGCAAAGTGTTGGTTTTTAGCTTTGTGGGCATGACAACCCGGGAAGTGAAGATTAAAAATACAGAACCGCTCGACATTACGCTCGAAGAAGCGGTTGCCGAAATGGAGGAAGCGGTGGTTACCGGTATTTATTCGCGGAAAAAAGAAAGTTTTACCGGTTCGGCCCAAACCTATTCGAACAAAGAACTGAAAATGGTGGGAAATATAAACGTCTTACAAAGTTTAAAGACGTTGGACCCTTCTTTTGCCATTATGGAAAACAACCTTTACGGCTCTGACCCGAATAAAATGCCTGAAATCAACATCAACGGAAAAAGTTCGATCAACGCTTTGAATTCGGAATACGACAACGATCCGAATGCCCCTTTATTTATTCTCGATGGTTTTGAAACCACCTTGGAAACCATTAATGACTTGAGCATGGATAGGGTTCAGAGTATCACCTTGTTGAAAGATGCTGCTTCGACGGCTATTTATGGCTCGAAAGCGGCCAATGGGGTCGTCGTTGTGGAGACGAAAGCGCCGATGGCCGGGAAATTGACGGTGAATTATAACGGCACTTTCGAGTTGGCCTGGGCAGATCTGAACGATTATAATTTGATGAATGCGGCGGAGAAGCTGGAGTTTGAAAAATTATCGGGTTACTATGGCTCTTACGATAAGGAAGGATATTTTTCTAACGAAGATAAGGGACAAAGATATAATAATCGTCTGGCGGAAGTCAGGCGAGGGGTTGACACTTACTGGATGAACGAACCCTTGAGGGTGGCGTTTACCCAGGGACATACAGTATT
>CAJKZL010000556.1 GCA_905204385.1 uncultured Odoribacter sp.
TGAAAATCTGGAATTTTGTGTGGCTTGCATGGATTACACGACTCTGAAGGTAACCGACACAGAAGCTTCCGTTCAGCATTTTATTGCAGAGCTGTTGAAAAAATTGAAGAAATTTGGATTGAAGAATGTTGCTGCGGTTTGTGTATTTCCGAATTATGCCGGTATTGTACGGGAAGGATTAAAGGATACGGATATCCGGACAGCTGTTGTTGCCGGCTATTTCCCCAATTCACAAACATTTACGGAGATAAAATTAGCTGAGTGTAAAATGGCCATCGGAGCCGGAGCTCAGGAAGTCGACGTAGTGGTTTCGGTCGGAGATGTTCTGGAGAAAAATTATGAAAAGGTTTATCAGGAATTAAGAGCTATCCGTAACGTTTGCGAAGGAGTCTGTCTGAAAGTGATTTTGGAAACGGGAGAACTCAAAGATGTCGAAAGTATATTCAACGCTTCTTTGGTAGCCGCCTATGCCGGTGCCGATTTTATCAAAACCTCTACCGGAAAGGTGCCTGTTAATGCTACACCGGAGTCCGTATACGTAATGTGCGAGGCAATCAAACAATATTATGCTCAGACCGGGAAAAAAGTGGGATTGAAAATTGCCGGTGGGGTTTCAAAAGCGCAGAATGCGATTCGTTATGTAACCATCGTAAGCCATGTTCTGGGAAAAGAATGGTTGACGCCCAGTTATTTCCGGTTGGGAGCCTCTCAATTGATGGAGGACATCGTCAAAGAAATGAAGACCTTGCAATTAGTGAAATAAAAAAACTGCTTTTCAGCAGTTTTTTTTATTGTAAGTAGATTCCCTGAATTGACTCTCCTGGCCGTCCCTTAGGTCTTACATTTTTTGATTCGTCGATCCTTCTATTTCTAATTTGTCTTCATCGATATCCTCTTCTTCATCGTAAATTTGGAGGAGAGGTTCTGCCCGGAAAGTTTTGTTGGTGATGCTATGTTCCATAGTCAGCAATAAGGAAGGAAGCAAAATCAGATTGGCTAGCATGGCTGCAAATAATGTGATGGAGGTCAATAATCCCAGAGCGAAGGGTCCTCCGAAACTGGATAAGCAGAAAATGCCGAAGCCGAAAAGCAAAATGATCGAAGTGTAAATCATGCTTTGTCCGGTTTCCTTTAATGCCAGTACGACGGACGAACGGATGCTCCAGTTGGTGGCCTGCAATTCCTGTCGATATTTTGCCAGATAGTGTATCGTATTGTCTACGGAAATACCGAAGGCGACGCTAAATACCAGTATCGTCGAAGCCTTGATGGGTATGCCTACGTATCCCATAATGGCTGCCGTGATAATCTGGGGGATCACATTGGGTACCAGAGCGATCAAAACCATACGCTTGCTTTTAAACATCCAGGCCATAAAACCCGCTATCAGGACGATAGCCAATGCCAGTGAGGAAAAAAGGTTTTTAATCAGGTATTGATTGCCTTTGAAAAAGATTACACTGGATCCGGTTACGCTTACATTGTGTTTGTCGGCAGGAAAAATCGTTGAAATTTTCTGATACAGCGAATCTTCTTTTGCTTCCATTTTCTTGGTTCCGATGTCTTTGACCCGGAAACTGAGCCTGACTTCTCTCATCGTTGAATCTACGAATGAGTTTGCCATGTCGTTCATTCCGCCGGTCGATTCCATCACATATTTCATGATGAAATTTTTTGTCATATTGTTGGGTAGCTTGTAATAGGCAGCTTTCCCGTTATAGTAAGCCTGATTGGCAAATTTCGCAGCCTCGACTACGGAGATCGCTTTCGACAGGTCGGTGTCTGCGGATAATACTGTATTTAATCGATCCAGTTTTTCCAGGTTACTGAGTTTGAATACCTGATTGGGTTTCAGAAAATCGATGGTCACTTCGAGCGGCATCAGTCCATCGAAATTTTCTTCAAAAAAAGACAAGTCCTGACGGATCGGATCCGTTTCTTTGAGGTCGTCCACCATGTAGCCGGTGGTTTTCATTAGCGTAATGCCATAAATGCCTGCAATGACTAAAGCTGAAGCGATGTAATATACGGTATGCCGTCTGTGGATAACCAGGAAGATCAGTTTATCGATGACCTTATTGATAAAAGGATTGTAAAGATGTTTCGTCTGCTTTGCATCCGGCACCGGAAGATAACTGAAGACGGTAGGGATCAGAATCAGGCAGATCAGAAAAACGCAAGTGATGCTGATAAATGCGATGAGACCGAATTCGACCAGAATCCGGCTGGAAGTAATGATGAACGTAGCAAAGCCTGCTGCGGTAGTCAGATTGGACAGTAAAGAGGCATTCCCTACTTTCTGCACCATGCGTTGCAGCGCTTTTATTTTGTTGCCGTGCCTGACGTATTCTGCATGATATTTATTGACCATGTAAACGCAATTCGGAATACCGATGACAATGAGCAATGGAGGGAGCATGGCGGTCAGCAGGGTGATCTTGGTTCCCAGTATAGCCATAAATCCGATCGCCCAGATCACGCTTAGCCCGATAATGCCTACACAAAATCCGACAATGCGGAACGAACGGAAAAAGAGATAAAGGATAATCGCTGTGATCAACAGAGATAAAGCGATAAACATATACATCTCCGCTTTAATGTTCTCTGCATTGATTACCCGGATATAGGGCATTCCGGAATAATGCATTTTGAGGTGATGTTTCCCGGTAAAATGGTCGGTGATTTTCAAGACCTCTTTAACCAGTTGCACCCGGGCCGGGGAATTCATGACTTCCGCCGACACCGTGATCATCATATTATAAGTGTGTTTATCCT
>CAJKZL010000557.1 GCA_905204385.1 uncultured Odoribacter sp.
ATAATACTCGGTATTAATCGGTTAACGTTGTAATGATCGTGCATGCTGAACGCTATATCAAGCTTGTCTGGCTATTGCAGAAGCGGGCAGCCTGTCTTATGCAAAGATAGTGCAAACCGGACATAATGCCAAGTCGACACGTATTTTGTTGTAATTGCTACCGGAAATTGTATTTTTTGCAGATATAAGCAGATCGTGCAATGAATATGAACGAGATAGATTTCTCAGAGTTTAGGAAACTTTTCAATGAAAAAGTCAACCTAAACCAGAAAAAATCATTACCACGTCTCCATGAGCCTACTACACAAAACAAACCGACAACCGACCTTCTATTCCAATAGCTCACGATGTCTCTCGGGCTATATATGACCGATAATTTTGTTGTAACCGACCGCGGGATTTACGTTTTCACCAGCACAAGGACATCAGCGTTCGGGAACAACATGATATGACTCTCCGAATCCTTATTTGCTAAGCAAATTCTTATAGACCACCGAACCGAGCAATTCACTCATCCGCCGGGCCGACACGGGAAGTTCGCGTCCGGCGACGAAAATGCGGTTGCCTGCCACGGAATCGATCCGGCGGATATTCACCAGCCATGAGCGGTGGATGCGGAAAAAAGCGTCCCGGGGAAGCATTTCTTCCAGCGATGCCATGGTCTGGTGGATCACCAGGGTCTCGTTTTCGAAATGCAGTTTAATATAATTCTGCATCCCCTCGGCATATAAAATAGTTGTCCAGTCGATCTGCCTGAAAGTATCCCCCTGCCGGATATACATGCCGGAGGAAGCAGCATTCATCCCCCCCTGCAACATCAAACGCGAAGTGAAAATCCCGTGGGCTTTGGTCACAGCCTGAAAGAAACGCCGGAATCCGATGGGCTTCAACAGGTAATCCACCACATTCAGGCGGTAGCCCTCCAGCGCGTATTCGGAATAGGCCGTCGTAAAAATCGTCATCGGCGCCCGTTCCAGCGATTCCAGAAAATCCAGCCCCGACAAATGGGGCATATTGATGTCCAGAAACATCAGGTCGATCGCCGAAGTTCTCAGTACATCGGCCGCTTCGAGCGCCGACGAGCAAACAGCGGTCACGCGGAGAAAATCCAGTTTTTGAATATATCCGGTAATTCCCTCGGCCGCAATGGCCTCATCATCCACCACCAGACAGCGCAATGTATTGTTTTTCATCCCGTTATTCATATTGTATTATATCCTTTTCCCATTACAAAATCAGTATAAACCGTACCTCATACGTCCGTTCCGTATCCCCGATATTCAGTTCATACCGTCCCGGATACAGGATATCCAGCCGCTTACGTATGTTACTCAGTCCCAATCCCGAACTCTTCCCCGCCTGTGCCAACTGAGATTTCGAATTCTCCACGTCCAGGCAAATGCGGTCGTCCTGTTGCCGGAGCCTTATATCCACATATCCTTTCTCTGTGTCTGAGCGGGCCACATGCTTGAACGCATTTTCAACAAAGGTAATCATCAGCAAAGGCGCGAGCAGACAGGTGGCGTCCGTGATCTCCCAACGGGTAGTGACCTGCAGCTTGCCCTTCCAACGCAGCTTTTCGACTTCGATGTAGTTTTTCAGGAACGCTACTTCCTCTCCGAGGGTGACCTGCTTTTCCTTCGCCCGGTAGAGCTGATAGCGCAGAATATCCGAATATTGTAGCAAGAGAGAAGAAGCCAGTTCCACGTCTTTCTGCATCAGCACGTGGATATGATTCAGGACGTTGAACATGAAATGAGGATTGATCTGAATCTTGAGGATTTCCATCTGCGATTCGGCCAGTTCCTGTTGCAGCTTCATATTTTCCTCAAAAAAACGGAGCCCGCAGAAGCCGAAATTGATAAATAGGCCGACCAGAGCGGCGTTGATCACTTCTTTGGTGGGGGATTTTACATCGGAGAAAAGCTCCGAACCGGGAAATACGCCCCGTACTTCCAGCACCATAAAAAGATAGCCGCCTCCCAAAAGCAGCAGAGCCATCAAAGCCGAAAAAAATACAAACTGCAGGATAAACCGTGCCATTTTCCGGGTCTTCAGGGCCTTATGCAGCAAAGTAGTACTCAGATAGGTCGTCAGCGGGTAAGCGGAAAGCAGAAGTGCAGCGACCGCCAGCAAAGCTTCCGAAAAAGGAGCGTACATGGAATACTGGAAGGTGAAATTTATACCCAGAATCACCCAGATCAGCGCAACAAAATAGTTATAATTTTTTAGTAAAGTCATTTTCATGGGGCAAAGATAGCACGTATGCGGACGTCCCGCACTCCGTTCGTCACAAGCAAACGGGCGTTTCGTCAATTATATTTTAGCACCGGGAAAGATAGCATTAGTTTTGACACCGAAAACAATATTAAATATGATAAAGATGAAAACAACCTTAATTTTTATGCTGTGTGTCGCATTTTGTACAATCCATATCGTGACCACTGCTTAGACGACGGGCAACAAACGCTCTGTCTTCCATTTCAGTTTTATTCCTCCGCTGAGCACTCACGGGTCGCTGGCCGGGGAATATACCAACGGAGCCTCGGTGAACCTGTTGGCCGGAATATCGCGGAACGAGGACGCCTTTACTTTCGGCGGACTGGCCAACGTGATCCGCCACAATGCCGGCGGATTGCAGTTCACCGGCCTTTGCAACTATACGGGAAACGACGGACGGGGGATGCAGTTGGGCGGACTGGCCAACATTGTGGGAAACTCCTACCGGGGCTTCCTGTTCGGCGGACTGATCAACACGGCGAAAGACA
>CAJKZL010000558.1 GCA_905204385.1 uncultured Odoribacter sp.
CGCATAAATAGTATCCGTCGGATAGATGATGACCCCTCCATTCCTCAGCACCTCCACCACTTTAAGAATATCCCTTTCGTTGGGGTTATCCTCAAACAATTTTATCCGCATGGGAAATCTTAACTATTAACTTTTTTATAATCTTCCAGGAACTTGGCCAAACCGCTATCGGTCAGCGGGTGATTCAGCAGTCCTTTGATCGCCGACAACGGACAGGTCGCCACATCGGCACCTACTTCGATACATTGGATGATGTGCTGGGTGTTGCGGATAGAAGCAGCCAACACCTGGGTCTGGAAACCGTAATAGGTGTACATGTCTACAATCTTGCCTACCAATTCGATGCCATCGCTCGAAATGTCGTCCAAACGTCCTACAAACGGAGACACGTAAGTCGCACCGGCCTTAGCAGCCAGCAAGGCCTGCCCCGGAGAAAAGACCAGCGTACAGTTGGTACGGATGCCTTTGTCGGTAAAATACCGGATAGCTTTTATACCATCGGCGATACAGGGCACTTTCACCACAATATTCGGGTGTAAAGCGGCTAATTCTTCGCCTTCTTTGATCATCCCGGCATAATCGGTAGCGATGACTTCAGCGCTGACATCCCCGTCAACGATATTACAAATTTCGACGTAATGTTTTCTGCAGTTTTCAACTCCCTTGATTCCCTCCTTCGCCATGAGGGAGGGATTAGTCGTCACTCCGTCCAACACTCCCATTTCGTTTGCTTCACGTATCTGTTCCAGATTTGCCGTATCGATAAAAAATTTCATAATTTACTTTTATTTAAGTTCATAGTTTCGTATTTGTTGGTAGCAAATTTAGAATATTCCCCGCAATAAAGCTATGAATCGGGTAATTTTTTATTCTCCCCTATCTAAGGCAGACCCTCTACCCGGGAAGAAAGCGGTGAAATTTGCCGTTCCGTAGTTGCCTATCCGCTATTTTACCGAAATGACAGGCAGATCTATAGCTTCTATCTCCGCCTCTTCTGCGGCGGCAGCGGCCAGCGGCTGCTTCAGCTTCGATTCATAATAAGCAAAAAGAAACAGTATAGCAATAATACTCACAATAAAAATGGCATCCTTGTATTTTGTATAAGCTTCGCTCCTGTTCATCGTTCTTCTCCCTTCATAAATATTCCTTTCCAACTTCCCAGCTTTATCGGCATAAAACTCTCCCCACTCCATTTCCAACAGCAAAAAGAAGGATTCCTTCGTTTCATGGAGCCCTGCATCCTCGTATACGGCAAATTTTCTTAGAGGTTCAAGGGTAAAAATGAAATCATAAAACCCCCGCGTTTTTTTATTGAAAGTAACTTTTTTTGTGTTAATTTGCCATCGGGAAAAAATGACAGTGATGGATCCTACGCATGCCTTATTACTGATTTTGCTGGGAGTCTGTTCCGGCTTTATCAACATGTTCGCCGGAGGAGGTTCCATGCTGGTAGTTCCTTTTCTTATCTTCCTGGGACTTCCGGCAAATATGGCCAATGCCACTAACCGGGTGGCCATCCTGCTGCAAAATATCGTTTCGACGGCTACGTTCCGGAAAAATAAAATCCTGAATCTGAAAACCGATTACAAACTGCTCCTTCCCATGACGCTCGGAAGCGTGGCCGGAGCATTTTTCGCTGTGGATATCGATACGGATCTCCTTCAAAAAGTGATCGGTATACTTTTGATAGCCTTGTTTTTCCTGATCCTCCTGGATCCCAATAGCTGGGTCAAGGCCAATGCGGAGAAGGCCAAAGCCAAAAATCCGGTGCTGCGTTTTTTCCTTTTCCTCTGCATCGGTTTTTACGGAGGCTTTATTCAAATTGGAGTCGGTTTTTTCTTATTGGCAGGTTTGGTGCTGGGATGCGGCTACGATCTGCTGAAAGCAAATGCCCTCAAAGTGTTGCTCATCCTCTTTTATACGGTATTGGCATTGAGCATTTTCATCTATTACGACCTTCTCGACTGGAAGACCGGACCGATCCTTTCCAGCGGAAACATGGCGGGAGCGTGGATGGGCACCAGACTCAGCGTAAAATGGGGAGCAAAATACATCCGCTATATTTTGTTGACAGCGCTGATGGCGGTTGCTTTAAAATTATTGCTCTGATCCTCGCTTAAAACGAAATTCAGTTTTTTCCTGCCCGTTCAGAGTCCATGCTTCGAATTTTTATTTTTTAACAAATTAATCGACTGCTTCCACGCAACTATTTGTCGTTTTCTCCATCTATTACACAAAACAAGTAATTTACGTTTCTTTATTCATCCTCATCCTTTTCGTATTTGCAGGTTACGAGTCAGGAAGAAAAATAAAGTCAAGCACTCCCGATAGCAATATCACCACCAGCGATATCTATTCGGAAAACCACATTCCCTCAGCCAATAAAGGCTGAGTCCTACCCTATTATCCTGAAAAGGGATTCCATCGCTCCAAAACACAAATAAAAGCCGGGGAAAAAATCGAAGAATTCTGTCGTTTCTATTGCAGAATTCAGAAAAAATCCCTTCCTTTGCAGCACCAAAAAATACGGGTGTAGCTCAGTCGGTAGAGCACTGGTCTCCAAAACCAGGTGTCGGGAGTTCGAGTCTCTCCTCCCGTGCTGAACAACTTCAACCAAGGGGACGGTTCCTTTGGGTGATTTTTTTTGTCTTTATCGGTTTTACCGTTTCATTCTACATCGCCAAGCCTCCCCCCACCAATCTTTCACCCCTGTAAAAAGCGACCGGCTGCCCGGGAGCCACCGCCCAAGCGGGATCGGAGA
>CAJKZL010000559.1 GCA_905204385.1 uncultured Odoribacter sp.
CGGTCCCCGGCCGATTGTCCCGATATCGTTCAGATATTTTCCTTGCCGATCGAACAATTTAACCGGACTTTTCCAATCCGGACGCAAGAGCATATAGTTTTCCGAAAGATAAACGTTACTGTAGCCGATCATCGCATTGGTGTCGTTCTCAAGCTTGATGATTTCCAGCGGCTCCACCATGTCGCTCAATTTCAAGGTCACCGGTGTGTCCTTTACCTTGAAATAATCACAAACATACAGTTCATGACCATTCTGCTCGATAACTTTTACCGCATCGTCACCGGATCCGCAAGCAAACAGCAACATAGCCGTCATACCGGGGAGAAGAGAAGTCCATTTTTTCATAGTAGGTGATATTAGATTCGATTAGATATCTACAAAACTATGAAAATAACTTAAAATACAAAAAAAGTAAAGCGTTTTATATCGAATATTCCAATTTTTAATATCAAGTATATCCATATTATTTTCCGACCCACTTCAAACACTCCTCCCGGTCGCGTTTCAACTGGGATGCCAATTCATTCACCCCGTCGAATTTCCGCTCACCCCGGATACGAGCCATCAGGGCGATCTTTATTTCCCGTTGATAAATATCCCGGTCAAAATCAAAGATATGGACTTCTATGCGGACAATCCCGCTACAGCTTACCGTCGGACGGACTCCTATATTCAACATTCCCCCATAAGTCTCTCCTTCGATGCAAACCTCGACAGCATATACTCCCGCCGCAGGCAATAATTTTCGCTCGTCCTGCAATTGGATATTGGCGGTAGGAAAGCCCATGGCCCGGCCTATCCGGTCGCCGGTTACCACTTGCCCGGAAAGCGTATAGGGATAACCCAGAAAATCGTTCACCCGGGCAATATCGCCCACCTGGTGAGCATTCCGGATTTTCGTCGAACTGATATTGATTTGATTTTCCTCGTAGGCTTCTTCCTGTTCCAGATAAAAATGATATTTCTCCGAAAGTTGCTGCAATTTTTCAAACGTCCCTTCCCTGTTTTTTCCGAAGCGATGGTCATAGCCCACCACCAAGCCCTTCATTCCGACCCGGTCGATGAGAATATGACGGACAAAATCTTTATAGTCCAGTTCGGCCAGCGAACGGGTAAAAGGCAGGATCATCAGATGTCCTACACCCAGGGAAGAGAGGATTTCACTCTTTTCTTCGAGGGTGGTCAGAATGCCCGGTCTTTTCTCCATCGGATAAAGCACTTCCCGGGGATGCGGTTCGAAACTGATGATGACCGTTTCGCCACCCAACCGCTCAGCGACCCGCTTCAGCGACTCTATCACCTGCACATGCCCTTTGTGTACTCCGTCGAAACTGCCGATGGTCACGACAGGATTATCGATATGTAAATCTTCGGTTCCGTAATGTATCCGCATCTTTTTTACTGCCATTATCCGGTTAGGCTACAAAAATACCTTAAAATAGTCGAAACACCAAAAACGCCGAATCCAAACCTAAACCGACGGAAGGAATATTTTTCTGGTTTACGGCAAAAGAAAAAAGCCGGGCTGCAAGTATGCTAGCCCGACTTTCCTTCTGATCCGGCGATCAGCATCCGATATCTCCTTCGGCCAGATTATCCGCATTTAGAATACCCGCAAGTATTGCAAATCAGACAACCTTCCTGATAAACCAAGGCAGAACCGCAATTTTCACATTTCTCACCTTTCGCTTCCGTGCCGTTCGGGATGTATTTCCTCAGCGCCCTTTCGACACCGTTTTTCCAGGTATTGATGTTTTCGTTGTCGAATTCCATAGAGGCCACCAACTCGACAGCCTGATGCACCGGCATGCCATGCCGCAATACTCCGGAGATCAGCTTGGCATAATTCCAATACTCCTTATCGAATTTATAGGACAATCCCTCTACGGTAGTCTTGAATCCCCGCTTATTCTGAAATTGAAAGTCATAGCGCGAATTTCCCTGTTCGTCATAATGCTTGACAATTTTTCCCGCCGTTACCGCTTTGGGCAGCATAATCCCTTCCTCATCGTCGGCAATACCGGTAAAGATCTCATACGGACGGCCATTGTAAAGCCCGATAAAAGCGATCCATTTTTCTTTATTATTCTGAAAGCGCACCACATCGGCATCCAATTCCATCGGGCGCTTTGCCGGCATCTCATTCTGAGAGGCACCGGATTGTTTTTTATCCTTATTGGAAACCAGGACCCCGGCACGTGATCCATCCCGGTATACGGTACAACCTTTACAACCGCTCTTCCATGCTTCCACATACAACTGCCCGACCAGCTCCTCGGTCACGTCCGACGGCAGATTGACGGTCACACTGATAGAATGGTCCACCCATTTCTGGACTTCTCCCTGCATACGCACCTTAGCCACCCAATCGATATCGTTGGAAGTAGCCTTATAATAAGGAGAGGCCTCCACCAGCCGGTCGATCTCGTCGTTATTGTAAAGCTTGGCCGTATCGTAACCATTGACTTTCATCCATTCAGCAAACTTATGGTGGAATACGATAAACTCTTCATAACTGTCACCGGATTCGTCCACAAAATCGATCCTTACATTCTGGTCATTGGGATTCACTTTCCTACTGCGCTTATACACCGGCAAAAATACGGGTTCGATCCCGGAGGTAGTTTGAGTCATCAAACTGGTAGTCCCGGTAGGAGCAATCGTCAGGCAAGCAATATTGCGCCTTCCATACTTCACCATTTCTGCGTACATGCCGGGATCGGCTTCTCTCAGCCGGTTGATGAAAGGATTATTTTCTT
>CAJKZL010000560.1 GCA_905204385.1 uncultured Odoribacter sp.
TCCAGCGTCGTGGTGGTAGAAATGAATAGTTCGGCGGTAACTTCCTTGTCGATTTATTTGTCCGGGCGTATGGCGGGCATTATCGGCGTGCAACGGAGTGGTGAACCCGGAGAAGACGTTTCGGAATTCTGGATTCGGGGGATCAGTACCTTCGGAGCAAAAGACAAGGCCTTGATCCTTATCGACGGCATCGAGCGGGAAAGCTTCAATGACTTATTGCCTGAGGATATCGAAAGTTTTTCCATTTTGAAGGATGCCACGGCGACTGCAATTTACGGAGCCCGGGGCGCGAACGGAGTGGTATTGATCAATACCAAACGGGGAAAGGAAGGGAGAATGAATATCAGCGCTAATGTCAAAACCATGGTGGAATATTTGCCTAAACTCCCGAATTACCTGAGAGCTTACGATTATGCGAAGATGGCCAATGAAGCCCGTTTGGTGAGGGGAGAGGCTCCTATTTATGATCCTGAGATGTTCGATGTGATTAAATACCACCCGGCTCCCGATCTGTCTCCGGATGTCAGCTGGCAGGATGAGATTCTGAAAAGGGCCACCTGGGGATTGCAGGCGAATCTGAATGTTTCGGGGGGCGGTTCCATTGCCCGCTATTTTATCAGTGCCAGCTACCGGACGAACGATGCAGCTTATAAACAGTCGGGCATTAATAAATACAACACCAATGTAAAACGGCACCAGTATTCTTTCCGTTCGAATGTGGATGTGAACGTGACCAAATCGACGACGGTGGGAGTGAGCTTGTCGACGAATGTGGTACAGATGAACCGCCCGGGTATAGGATCTACTTCTCAGATCTGGGCAGCACAAGCCAATCTGAATCCTTTAATGGTACCGGTGAGGTATTCCAATGGGCAGTTGCCCGCCTATGGCGCCGGGGACGGAGAAGCATCGCCGTCTGTTTTGTTGAATGAGACGGGTTTCGTTACCAATTATAACAACCGGATCGAATCCTTGCTGCGGATTCACCAGGATTTATCCATGGTGACCAAAGGCTTGTCGGCCGGAGTGTCCCTGTCCTTCGCCGCCAGCAATACGCACAACAATACCCGCTCGAAAATGCCGGAACTTTACCGGGCGGTTGCTTACAATTCCAAAGGAAATCTGATCACTACTCGTACAGTGGATTCCAGTCCTATTTCTTTTTCCACCTCTTCATCCGGTGACCGTAAAGTTTATCTGGAAGCGAAGGTCGATTATTCCAGGGCGTTCGGTGTTCATCGGGTGAGCGCTTTGGTGCTGTATAACCAGAGTTCGTACAATACCAGTACCGCCAGTGATGAGATCAGTTCTATTCCCAGCAGAAGTCAGGGATTGGCAGGACGTCTGACTTACTCCTATAACGATATTTATTTTGTGGAAGGTAACTTCGGGTATAACGGTACGGAAAATTTCCCGAAAGGAGAGCGTTTTGGCTTTTTCCCCTCGCTGGCGGTGGGGTGGGTGCCTTCCAACTACCAGTATGTCAAAGATCATTGGGCCTTTATGACAATGCTGAAATTGCGCTATTCTTTCGGTGCAGTAGGGAATGACCAAATTTCGGGTTCCCGTTTTCCTTTCCTGACCTATGTCGGCAGTGCTCCGGGCTATTCTTTCGGAGACCGGGGGGAACACCCGAAGCCGGGAATTGTGGAAACGCGTGTGGGATCGGTCGGACTGATCTGGGAAAAAGCATTGAAGCATAATGTAGGACTCGATGTCACGTTATGGGACAGAGTTTCCATCGAGGTGGATTATTTCCACGATTTGCGGAAAGGTATTTTTATGGAACGCTCTCAGTTGCCCGACATCATGGGCCTTCCGAATACACCCTACGGGAATATGGGACGCATGCGGAACAACGGTATCGACGGAACCCTGGCTTATCAGGATAAGATCGGGTCGGTAGCCTTTGAAGTCCGGGGGAATTTTACGATCACCAAAAACAAGATTATAGATTACGATGAACCGAGCTATGCTTATCCTTATTTAGCCAACAAGGGGAAGAGTCTGAACGTAACCCGGGGATATATAGCCATGGGATTGTTCCGGGATTCTACAGAAATCGTGCATAGCCCGAAACAATTGGGAGAAGTCCGGCCCGGAGATATCAAATATAAGGATGTCAATGGAGATGGTGTGATTAATGAACAGGATATCGTTCCCATCGGAAATTCCAGTATTCCCCGTATTCAATATGGCTTTGCTGCCAGCGTAGAATATAAAAATTGGGATGTGAATGTGTTTTTCCGTGGATCCGGCGGAGTAGATTTCTTCTACGGTGGTTCGGGCTATTTCCCTTTTGCCAATGGAGAGGTCGGAAATGTGCTGACTGTCGTGAATGACCCGAAAAACCGGTGGATACCGGCATGGTATTCGGGCGATCCTTCAACCGAAAATCCCGATGCGCGGTTTCCGCGTTTGTCGTACGGAGAAAATAAGAACAATTTTGTAAATTCTTCGCATTGGCTGGCCAACGGAGCCTATTTGCGTCTGAAGACCGTGGAATTGGGATATACTTTGCCGAAAGAAGTGGCCAAGAAAATCAGGATGACCAACTTCAGGGTTTCTGTCATTGCGGACAACCTGCATGTCTGGGATAAAGTGAAGCTATGGGATCCGGAGCAAGCCAGCGGCAATGGTGCCGGCTATCCTTTGACCCGGTCGTTTACCATGAATATACAAATGTCGTTTAAGTTAAAAGATGAATGTTATGATGAGAAAAATATTATTCTACACTATTGACGGGATGTATC
>CAJKZL010000561.1 GCA_905204385.1 uncultured Odoribacter sp.
CTCCTTTCGACATCCAGCGGCCATTCAGGCTGGCAGACAACTTCACCTCACCCAGTCTGCGCGAATAATTGGCCCCGTAAGTCAGGCTATGCGGGCGGGCGGTAGACGTGGTCCGCCCGTCGATTTCTTCATTGGCATCCACATACGCATAAGACCCTTGTAAAGTCAGCCCCCACTTAAAACGCAACTGTCCCATCACATCCAAGCCCATTCTTATCCCGTCTTCGATGTTATGATATTGCTGGTTCTTCCCGTCTTCGGTCAGGCCCAAAGCGATCTCATCCCGGTATTTGGTATAATATGCCGAGACAGAACCATTGAATATCCCCTTCGTCACCTCTGCCGATAAGGTTCCCTGGTGACTGGTCTCAGGCTTCAGTTCTTCATTTCCATAGATCATAAACATTCCCTGCCCTCCCATATCGTATTCACTGTGCAACTCCTTCAAAGTCGGTAATCGGAAACCCATTCCATACCCGCCCCTCAGGGCCAGGATACCCACCCGGTACATCAGGGATATCTTAGGACTGGCATGGAAACCGTAGTCTGTCCGGCAATCCGAGCGCACACCGGCAACCAGGTTAAAACGATCGCTCAGCTTCCAATCCTCTTGCAGATAAAAAATATAAGTCCGTACATCGAACTTTTTACCGCTCCCATTGTCAAACCAATAATGCTGCAAACGCTGGGCGTTGAGTTCCAAACCGGCCGTCAACGTATGCTTCCCGGCCAGCAGACCGGAATAATTCATCCGCAGAGTATGGGTGAAATCCCCGTACTCCTTATCCGTCGGCGCATTCTGATACTCCACTTTCTTCTCATAGTTCTCCAGCAAATAGGTAAGGCTTAGGACATGATCCTGATGGAAGGTATAATATAGAGAGGGATTCACGGTATAGGTCGAATAGACATCCTCAGACTTCGATTCGTACACTTCTTGTACATGATTATTATAATAGGTACCGTTCAGCGTGAGTCTCAGATCATCGGTAAACGAATAGCCGAACTTTTGTTCCACCTGCCAGATCTTATTCCCTTTCACACTGGAGAACAGTATGTCCGCAGTATCTCTGACCACGGTGCCGTCAGGCTGCTCGGTCTCGGTGACAAACCCCTCCTCATCTTCCACAGTATAAGCGTCCCGGAAGCGATAGGACAAACTGGTGTAGGAGGAAAAACGGTTTTGTTTCGTCCCTCCGGCAACCGAATACTTCTGGTCGCCCTGGTCACTGTATTGGGCTGTCATATATCCGATAAAAGGCCGGTCGGCATCTTTGGTAATTATATTCACCACACCTCCCATGGCCTGCGATCCGTATAGCGTGGACATAGGCCCTTTCACGATCTCGATCCGCTTGATATTATCCACATCGATCCTCGAATAATCGATGTTATTACTCGAACCTTCCCCCGCCAGCCGCTCTCCATCCACGAGGAAAAGGACATAGCCTCCCGAAGCGCCCTGAAATTGCAATTCCGGTAATCCGGAGCCATGCGCCTGTCCAAACTGTAAACCCGGCATTTCAAATTCCAGCAGGGTCTGCAAGTCCGGCGGATTCAATTGCTGGATGTTCGCCTCCGTGATCACCCGCGTCAGCACCGGCACCTCTTTCAGGGGTTTAAGAGTCCGTGTACCGGTGATCACCACCTCCTCCAAAGAGTTCTCTGCCGGCAACAACCGGACAGTGATCAAATCCGTGGGCTCCTGCTTTAAAGCATATTCCTGAGGAATATACCCCGTAAAACTGATACGCAACACTTGCTGTTCCCCCTTCCGCAAGGACAAGCTGAATTCCCCGTTGGAATTCGTACCGGCACCCAGCGTGCTTCCCTTTACCCATACGGTCGCCCCGGGCAGAGGATGACTGTTCTCATCCAGCACCACCCCACGCACCGTATAAGCCATGACCGGACTCTCCTCCTCTTCTGCCCATACGGACAGCGGAAACAGAAATAACAAAACAAGTATGATTCTATACATCACGATCGCTCTTACATTTGAAAATTACCCAACCGCAGGACACGTGCGGAACTTCCTTACTTCATAGGATACTCATAGTTGAACGAAGCATACACGGCCTTATCCTTCTCATCGGTGGTGTCGTAAAATTTGATTTTGGCATAATCTCCCTTAGCGGTTTTCACCACAAAAACATGCTGATTCAGGGTATAGATCGTCGGAGGCATGGTCCCGGTAGCAGTCTTGGTCACCCAATCACACAAAACGGTGTTCAACTTGACATACTGATATCCCACAAAACCGTCCCTCATGCCCGACATATCGGCATACACACTTCCGTCGGTATCAGCCACAAAACCGCTGTCTGGCAAACCCGACAAACAGATATCGTTCAGGTTGCTTACACCGGTCTTCAGCGCGCTTCCCCCATTCGTTCGGATATCATATTTATGGAAGGCCAGGTCCCAGGCAAAAGAGGACTCATCGCCTTCCACCTCATAGATAAAACTTTCATCGACGACGGCCTCATAACTGGCAGTGATCGGGAAAGGCATTCCCCCCGGGGTCAATGAACCGCTGATCCGGACCTCATCGTCCTTGGCTGTACCGATCTCCCCGTTGAAAAGCACACTCCAGTAGGTGGAATCTGTTCCGGTTACCACCGGTCATTCATATTCCACACCCGACATTACCCACTTATCATTAACTATTTCCACTTTTGCCGTAGATCTCTGATCGAATGTCTCTACCGTTCCCTCGCCCATACTCAGCGTCAAATCGC
>CAJKZL010000562.1 GCA_905204385.1 uncultured Odoribacter sp.
TGGCGTCGGCCAGGCCGGCCACAGCTTTAAAGGAGACTTTCGCGCTGGTGTCCTTGTCGAATAGCTTCGCCTGGGATTTACCGACATTGAAAACACCTCCCGGACCGCCGGCTCCCTTGCTCATCCTGCGGAAAAAGAAGATCCAGATGAAGACCAGCAGAGCTATGGGGAAAAGAAAGGATATGATGTTTCCCCATCCGTCGTATTCTTGGTCATAATCCACTTTAGTATTGGCAGCTTCGGGCACCTTTTCCTGAATCTCGGCAAACTCTTTGGAAAACGAGTCTCCCGGAGGGGTCATAAAATAAAACTGCGGCCCTGGTGAAGAGTTTTTAAAGCCTTTGGCTTTCAACTGGGAATAGTTTTCTATTTTGTCAGGCTTAATGTATACATTGGCCTGTCCCTTGTTGGTGATCACTTTGATTTCGTCGATGTCCCCCTTTTCCAGCATTTTGGTTTTCACTTCCTGCCAAGTGGTGCGTACAGGGTCCGATTGCATATTGAAAAATTGGAAACCGATAATTATGATGGCTAAAAGGATGTAGAGCCAGTAGCCGTTAAATTTCGGTGTCTTGATATTTTTACCGCCGCCCACAGGAGGAAAATTGAATCCCCCTTCTTTCTTTGTTTCGTTGTTGCCTGCCATATAAAGAGTTCGCTATTGCTTGTTTTGTTTAGTTTAATAATTTATTTCCGTTCGGGTAATGGAATGGATATTCAATATTGTTTTATCGCTGCGTCTGAAAGGATTCCTGCTGAATCGTTTCGGTGATTCCATCTCCCCAAAACTCTTCCAACTGATAAAAATCTCTCAGTTCCTTGTCAAAAATATGTACAACCACATCTCCATAATCCAGGACAGTCCATCGGGAAGCGCCCAAGCCTTCGATATGGTAAGGCTTTTCGTCCAGTTCTTCTCTGACCTTCTCTTCGACGGCATTCGTTAAACCTGCAATATGCGTGCCGGAAGTACCATGACATATTACGAAAAAACTGCAAAAACAGTTTTCAATCTTTCTCAAATCAATTTTTACAACCTGGAGTGCTTTGTTATCTTCCAGTGCTTCAATTACTTTATTTACTACCTGTTCTGTTTTTAACATTTTTGATAATAACTTTTTCAAGCTACAAATATATACTATTTATCAACGTAAAGCTAAAATCTAAAAACTAAAAAGATATAATTGGAGATTTAAACCGTTTGCATGTCGTTTTTCATCTATTCTTTGTAAATTCGCCGCAAAAGTTTGAAAAAAATGAAGACATATCAAATATCGGTAGTCCCGGGGCCGGTTTCAGTTCCCCGTGAAGTTTTGGAGGCCGGTCAGGTTAATTTCGGTTCGGCAGATTTGGAAGTGGAATACCTGGAGCTGTATCAGGATACGGAAAAAGCGTTGCAGCAGATCATGCAAACGCGTAATTCTATGGTTATTCAGACCGGTGAAGGCATGCTGGCCTTGTGGAGCGCTCTCAAAAGTTGCCTGAAACCCGGAGACAAGGTGCTGGCTTTGTCGACAGGATTA
This sequence comes from uncultured Odoribacter sp., assembly GCA_905204385.1. Next base: position 1,524 of record CAJKZL010000562.1, read on the forward strand.
TTCGGGACGGGTATCGGAAAGATGGCGGAGTCGATAGGCTGTGAGGTGCGTTTGCTGGAGTTTGCCTATGATGAAACTCTAACCGATTTTGAACTGATAGAGCGGACGATCAGTGAGTTCCGGCCTAAAATGATCACGATGGTGCAAAACGAAACTCCTTGCGGGACGATGAATCCGGTGGCCGAGATAGGCGAATTGAAAGAAAAGTACGGAGTTCCCTTATTGTATGTGGATGCGGTGTCGGGTATAGGTGGAAGTATGGTGAAGACCGATGAATGGCATATCGATTTGTGTCTGGGAGCTTCTCAGAAATGTTTATCCGCTCCGGCTTCGCTGGCTTTTCTTGCTGTGAGTGAAAAAGCCTGGCAGATTGTGGAAGAAACGGGATATGCCGGCTATGATGCACTTGCGCCGTTTAAAGATGCCGTCAGAAATGCCTATTTTCCCTATACGCCTTACTGGCAAGGATTGGCTCAGTTGAACAAAGCTTGCGATCTGTTGCTGGAAGAGGGGTTGGATCATGTTCTCCAACGGCATCGGGAAGTGGCGGAATATTGCCGGAAGCGCGCCGTTGACATGGACTTGCTTCTTTATCCAGTGAAGGGAGCAGTCCCGTCTCCTACGGTTACCGCCATATATGTTCCTGCTCTTTTTACTATGGAAAGTCTGCTTGTGGCTTTAAGGAAAAAGGGACTTGTCGTCGGTGGAAATTATGGTTCCCTGGCTGATCATGTTTTCCGTATCGGCCATATGGGGACACAGGCAAATATGAACCTGATTAAGGAAGTCATGGATATTATCGGGAATACCATCTAAAATTTTGGGACAGGGAGACAAGTTGTATCCCTGGGATTACATTATCGTATGCAATGCTCGAATGGTTGGAGACACATCAATTACCCTGTCTGTTTAAGGCTGTTTTCGGTTTTGATTGCCCCGGATGCGGATGTCAGCGGGCGGTTTTATTGCTTTTGCAGGGACAGGTTATAAAATCGTTTTTGTCCTGGCCGGCTTTGTTTCCGCTGATCTGGTGCATGCTGCTGATACTGGCGCGGGGATGTGGCCTGAAAAAAGTTTCAGGACATATGATAAAAAATAATGCTTTTGTTTGTTTGATAACGATATTAATTTCATATTTGTTAAAATTAACGCTTTGTAATTTTTAATTCGTAACTTAATGGAAATCACAAATAATACACAAAAAGATCTTCCCAA
>CAJKZL010000563.1 GCA_905204385.1 uncultured Odoribacter sp.
CGTGAATACAATTGTTTATGATCCGGAAGAAGTGGGGAAGCGCGAAAAAAGTATCACTCTAGAGCTGGTGGGGAATGCGGTTGACCGGGACAGGAAATATAGTATTGAAATCCAGGCTGCCGGAAATACGGTGGAAGGCACCGATTACGAACCGATAAAAACAGAACAGGTATTTTGTTCCGGAAAAACCATAGACTCGCTTCGTATTGTCTGGAAAAGGAATCTTTCTATGCAAAAGGAGGTGAAAAAGCTGAATATCCGGATTGTGGGGGGAGGAGATTTTACAGAAGGAGTGGAAGAAAAGCTTTTTGTTGCCTTGCAGGCCTCGGATATTCTCGAAAAGCCCGATTGGTGGGATGGCTGGGAAATCGGTTTCGGGGCCTGGCATCCGACAAAGTTGCGGGAATGGATTAAAATCTGGGGCAGGGAAAGCCTGCCTGTCAAACCGTGGATGCCTGGTTTTTCAAATTATCCGCAGGAATGCACGGCCATCGTGAAGTTGCATGATCTTTTCGAGAGGAAAGAATTTTATGATGAAAACGAAAACCGTTTGTATGTTCCGGCTAATTTTAATTAAACGATAAATGATGAGACGATTATATATACTTACCGGCCTTTGCGTCCTGATGGGGATGTTTACGGCCTGCTCGGAGGATAAAGGAAATTATGATTATCGGCCGTTGAATGCGGTGACGATAGAAGGGGTCGACAAGAAATATTCGGTTGACCAGTATGATACATTAAAAATAGATGGGATAAAACTGAATTTTGCCCTGCAAGAGAATACGGACCTGGCTTATGAATGGGTGGTCCGGAAGAAAGTGGTGTCTACAGATTTGAACTGCCGGGGATATATAACCGAGAATCCCGGAACCTACGATGCCTGGTTGTGTGTGACCGACTGTACCAACGACCTGAAATATTATCAGGAATTCGAGCTGGTGGTGGAGACTGCCTATTCGAAAGGTTTATATGTTCTGAGTGAAATGGCCGACGGGACGGCTATGTTGTCCGTACAGCGGCGCGACAGGGCGGATGCTCCCCTGAGGAACGGGATGTTTGAGTCGAACAATCCGGACTTAGGACATTTGGGCAGGAAGCCGGTGCAAATCACTTATGATGATGTCTGGTCCAATTGTGTGTATGTGGTTTGTCAGGAAGGTGAGCGGAAGTTGCTGAAAATGAACCCTGATAATTTGAAGTTGAAACAATATTGGGATGAGACCTCTATCGGGGACAGTTATACGGGTACTTTTGTCCCTGAATATTTCTGTAATTATATGGGCTCGGGTATGGTGTTGAGTGAAGGACAAGTGTTTATGTTCAATTACAGTAATAATAACACCTTGTATTATCCGGTGGAAGGTTACCGGTTCAGTTGGGTGGGTACGAATCCTACTTTCTCAAGGGAGGTTTACTATGCTTACGATGAAGAGAGCCAGACGTTTAAAATGTTGAGGAGCAAGACCAATCCGCTTTTATTCAATGAAGTGACTACGCTGGAAGAGTTTAATACTGCCGGACAAACTTATCAGGGAACGGGAACCATTTCCAGGTCGGGGTCCGGGCAGGTGGTTTATCCGGTGTTGTATGATCCGGCTACCGGTACCGAACATTATTACGAGATCGATATCGATGTGGAGTATGATGAAAACTGGAATTCTGTTTATACCTACCATTATAATGAGAAAATGTCCCGTCCGGCTGTTATGGACCGGGGAGGAGTGTGTCTGTTGAGCGATGCCGGTTACTGGTATGTATCGAAGGGAAATAAGGTGATCCGTTATTTCTTTTCTGCCAATAGCGTAGTGCAGGATTGGATCACCGATTTAAAGGGGGAAATCACCGGGATGATCTTCGACGACACCCAGGACCGGATTTTGGTGGCTTCGTACGATGGCAGCCGGAGTTATGTCTACGAAATCAGTGCGGTTACGTCCGGACAGCAGCTTAAAGCGCCTTTGGTGGTGGAGGGAAAGATTGTTTCCCTGTGCGCCGTCGGAGAATGGCTGTATTGAACTGAGTGAAGTATTGTTTTGATTATTAATAGTATGAGGTTGTCCCTGAAGCTTTTCGGGACAACCCCTGAAAACTTGTTTTGTTTATGAAAAATTTAGGTTGGCTGGCTGTCGCCCTTTTAAGCTTGGCAGCTTGTAAAGAGGAGCCCCATTACACACTGACGGGGGAGTTTCCGGGAATGCCGGATGGATTGAAAGTGTATTTACGTTCGGAACGACTGGGTGACGAACGGTCGGTGGATTCCACCGTGACTTCAGGCGGTCGTTTTGTGCTGACGGGAAAGGTGGATGATCCCCGCTTTTGTTCCCTGGAAATCGAACGCAGGGATGCCCGAAAAAGTTATCCTAAAACGCAAGAGGTTTGGGTGGAAAATGCAGACATCCGTTTGACCTGTCCCTGGGATTCCCTGGAATATAACGATGCCGCGGTTACAGGTTCGGCTTCCCAGGATTTGTTCGATGCTCACTACCGGAACATCGAGCCCTTGCAAAAGCAATATAATGAGCTGTACGGCGATTATATGATGGAATACGGACAATATGCCTATACCGGAATATTTAAGCCGGAATATACCGCTAAGGGATTGGAGATTGCCCGCAGACAACGGGAAATACACCACCGGATCAGGGTATTGGAGAAAAAGTTTGTGAAAGCCAATCCGGCGTCTGTGGTAAGCCTGAAAGTGTTGTCGGATATTCTGAGAAGTTCCGGCGAAA
>CAJKZL010000564.1 GCA_905204385.1 uncultured Odoribacter sp.
TATCGATTATAAAGCTATTGCACACAAAGCCAATATAGCAACCCGTCAGGCTTCAGCCGATGTATTGGTTACACTGGCACAGGAAGTTGTAAATATGATCGTCAGCTCTGCCGACCTTTCCAATTCAGATAAGACAGACGGTTTTATCAAAGGAGGAGCCCGCAACCTAGTGAAAGGAGATTTCAGCGGTAAATTCCTGCAAGCCGGAGTTGCCGAGTTGACTATGGCTGCAATCTGTAACGGTATCGCCCTTCATGGCGGTATTCATGTTGCCTGCGCAACCTTCTTTGTATTCTCCGATTATATGAAGCCGGCTTTCCGTTTATCGGCTCTGATGCAGATGCCGGTTAAATACATCTGGACCCACGATGCCTTCCGGGTCGGTGAAGACGGTCCTACCCACCAGCCGATCGAGCACGAAGCCCAGTTGCGTCTGCTGGAAAAAATGCAGAACCACGCCGGAAAAATGAGCATGCTGGCTTTACGTCCGGCCGATGCAGCCGAAACTTCGGTGGCCTGGAAAATGGCGATGGAAAATACCGAAACTCCGACGGCTCTCGTATTGTCCCGTCAGAATATCAACGATCTGCCGGCCGTAACCGACCGTTATACCGAAGCTTTAAAAGCAGAAAAAGGAGCTTACATCGTACAGAAAAACGGTGAAAATCCCAAAGTGATCCTAATCGCATCCGGATCGGAAGTGGCCACCCTGATCGATGCCGCCAAGTTGTTACTCGAAAGAAAAGGTATCGCTTCACAGGTTGTATCGGCTATTTCGGAAGGTTTATTCCGTCAGCAGCCGACCGCTTACCAGGAAGAAGTCATTCCGGCCTCTACGCCTCATTTCGGCCTGACCGCCGGTTTATCGGTAACTCTGGAAGGATTGGTCGGATGTAACGGCAAAATCCACGGCGTAAATCACTTCGGATAATCTGCCCCGGCCAAAGTACTGGACGAAAAGTTCGGCTTTACCGGAGAGTTTGTATACAACGAAATTTGCGAAATGCTCGGAAAATAATTCCTTGACAACACCAAAAGAAATAGTTTTATAAAACATAATTTCTTAAAATGGTGAAAATAGTTAAAACGGTGTAATGTTTAGTTTTAAAACATTGCACCGTTTTTAGTTACAGGGAAATAAAAGTTTGCCAAACAATGGAGAAAAGTAAAGTAAACTCTAATTCTCCGTCACTCCAAATTTATGGTAGAATTAATTTTTTCTTTCTATTCCGATTTCGGGTTCTGTGTCGTCAGACCCGGTCGCCCGGACCGGTCCGGTAAGGCTTTCCTTCACTGACCGGCGGAACTCCTCACTACACAAAAAACTTTACGTTACGTTTCCATCAAACACCACCGGTCGGGCGTTCGGAAACCCTAACCGGACACTCGTTCCTGCTCCAATGGTCCTCCGGCATAAAACCCTGCATCTCACGTTAACACGACCTGGCAAAGGAAGAATTAGAAAAATTTTATAGAATAAAATACCGGCTCACCTCTATCGGATTATGGATAGTTAGGCGACCGGTTCCCTGAACACGAACACCGAAGACGAATAAAGAGCGGAATAATTCTACTTCTTTAATAGTTAAAAGGAGGCAACGATTACAACGGTTTCAGCAAACAAATCTACCTGCTGTAACCGTTGCAACTATAAAACGATCAATACCCCGGATTCTGTTCTGCCCCACCTAAACCGACTTCCGACTCAGGGAATGGCAAGAGCTTTTGCCAGGCTTCGATTCCGAGTTCTTTTTCACACAGATCGTTCCGTTTTAAAAAAGCGAAATAAGCGAATTACCCCTTCAACTATTCTTTCCAGGTAGCTTTCAACTGTTGGTCGAAATCTGTCGCTTCAGACTAACGGTAGTTTTTCCGGACATGATTCAGATAATCCATAGCTTTCGCCCGGTCACCGATACGATTCGTACTTTCGGCCAGCAATAACTAAGCCTCGGTATAGCTACCGACAGGTAAATATCGGTGATCTGCAATCTCACTGGCATATACCGAAGTATAATCCAGCAGATCCAACCCGAATACCAGTTCTTTAGAACCGCTATTCAATGCCTCTTTGCGGCTGTCATTAAAGGCATACCCTTCATTCTTCAAAAATATCTCCAAGCCCCTTTTCGCTTCATTGTATCTTCCCAATTGCATATACACTTTTCCCAGCATCAGTTCACCGATACCGATGTATTCCTGATATTCAGCTCTTCTGCAGTCCAGTATCAGCCGTTGGATCTCCTCCAGATCCGCAGCCAACTTCTCGTAAGCTTTTTGCTCTGTCAACCGGGGCGCCGCCGCCGTCGAAAAATGTTCCGGATAAGGAATGTTTCCCCACAATACGATCAGCGGATAATACATGATCGAACGCAACAACTTAAACTGAGGCGAACAGAGGTTACCCATTTTTTCCTTCTCCAGGATATCATACCCATTATTGGCACTGGCAATAGCTTTATAAGCCACCTCCCAGGCCCGCTTCAAGTCTATATCGGCCATGACACTTTTTTCATGCCGGTAATATTTCTGCCACTTGTTTTGTGGTTCCGGGAAACATTGCGTATAATAAGCCTCTATCGTATACATATAATCACAGGCTTCACGGATACTCCCCAATATGCCGCTAACCGCAACTTCGACTCCATCAGGTACTACGAACTTATTCATATCTCCGTCCTGAGTAATCAGCAGGGTGGCGCTTACTTCACCATCCAGGCTGTACAAAGTTATGC
>CAJKZL010000565.1 GCA_905204385.1 uncultured Odoribacter sp.
CTGCATGGATCAATGCGCTGACGGGTGTCGGGCCTTCCATTGCATCCGGCAGCCAGATGTGCAACGGGAACATGGCACTCTTTCCGGCGCCACCGATGAACATCAGTCCCAAGGCCAGAGGTATCATTGCTGCACCACCTTTCAGCAATGCCATTTCACTGGGATGGAAGGTGTAAGTTCCGGCATAATAACCGTAAATAAGGATACCGATCAGGAAACCCAGGTCGGCAAAGCGGGTGACGATGAAGGCTTTCTTGGAAGCGGCGACAGCTTCGGGTTTGGTATAATAAAAACCGATCAGTAAGTAGGAGGACACTCCGACAAGTTCCCAGAAGATATACATTTGAAAGATATTCGGAGCGACCACCAGTCCGAGCATGGAAAAGGTGAACAGGGACAAAAAGGCATAATAGCGTTGGAAGCCCCGTTCTCCCTTCATATACCCGAAGCTGTAGAGGTGAACCATCAGTGAAACGGTGGTGATTACCACCAACATCATGACGGAAATGGGGTCGAGCAGGATTCCCAGATCGATGTGTAAGGCGTCGGTAAAGCGCAGCCATTCGAAATGAATGGGAATCCTGTCGGCAAAGACGCCGTCGATGCGGGGAGAGGTAAAATAGAGCCCGGCAGTGAGGTATGCCAGGAAAGTGGTCAGCGCCAGGGAGACCGTACCGACAAGGCTGGCTGCTGACGGGCGGAATTTCATCCCGAAGAGTCCGAGCAGCAGAAAGGTGAGCATCGGCAGTAGGAGAATTAATACGGTATATTCCATAGTATAAGGGATTAATGGAGGGGGTTCTCCTCTTTCAGTTGGTTTAAATTTTTAACTTGTATATTCCGGATATTCCTGTAAATATTGATGATGATGGCGATGGCGATGGCGGTTTCACAGGCGGATATGCCGATGGCAAACAAGGTGAAAAAGAAGCCTTCCAGCCGGTCGGGATACAGGAAGCGATTGAAAGCGACAAAGTTGATGTCCACGGAATTCAGGATCAGCTCGATCGAAATCAGCACGGCCAGCATATTCCTTCGGGTGATAAATCCGTATATTCCGGCGAAAAACATGATCGTGCTGATCACCAGATAATATTCCATCGTTATTTCCATAAATAGTGTCTCAAAATTAGTTTTACATTTTGCCTTGTTCCATTCTGCGAAAACAAAGCGTTTCCCAAAATATCGAGTAAGTCGACGGACTTTGCGTAATATTTTATTTATAAAGTTACCGGCACGGGCCGGATTGTCATTATCGTTTTCTGGCTATCAGTATGCCTCCGACGATACAGGTCAGCAGCAATATGCTGATCGCCTCGAAAGGAAGCAAATACTGGTACTTCTCCGTGCCCATCAGTGCCGTGCCGATGACTTTCTGGTCGATTTCGCCGGGTACGAAATGGGACACGGGGAATGAATGGGTCAGCGTGATAAAGATACAGATCGCCGCTCCGCCGATGGCAGCCAGAAGCCCGGCGAAAAATTTGCTGTTTTTGATTTTTTCCACTTTGCGGTTGTCCGAGCTGGTAAGCAGGATGGAGAATACATAGAGTACGATAATGCCACCTGCGTATACGGTGAGCTGTACAGCGCCGAGGAAAGAGTAGTTCAGTTCAAAATAGATCCCTGCCGTGGCAAACAAGACGAATAAAAGATAGGTTGCCGAAAGAAGAATCCTATTGGAGGTGACGGTCAGTATGGAAAAGACAACGATAACCGCTGCCAGAAAAAGAAAGACCGCTTGTGGGAGTGTGATTTCCATGATAGTTTCAATTACTGGATTTATTACCGGATGACGGTTCGTTTGCCGGTTGCGTTTTGTCGCCTGCCAGCCGGGAGCCGGGTTGGTTTAACTGCATGATCAATTTTTCGCGGGTGAAAACGGCATGCTCGAAGGTTGGCTTGAATTGGAGGGCCTGGTGGGGGCAGTTCTTTACGCACAGTTGACAATAGAGACAACTGCCGTGGTCGTACATGTAGCGCACCAGCACTTTTTTCTTTTTTCCTTCTTCGGTGGTCAGCAATTGGGATTCGATGTGAATGGTGTCGTTGGGACAGTTCATTTCGCAAATCCCGCAGGCTACGCAGCGGTGTTCATTTTGTTCGTTGTGTATCAGGGTCAGTTCTCCGCGAAACCGCTCGAACATTTGGAGGCTTTTCCGGTTTTCCGGATAACATTCGGTGGTTTTCCGGGTAAAAAATTCCCCCAGCGTGATCCGCATTCCGGTCAATAGAGATCCTAGTCCCCGGAAAAAGTCGCTGAAATATTGTTGTGTACTTCTCATAAGCCTTTTAAAAATGTAGTTTAAAGACAACCACGATCACCATCAGGAACAAATTGCATAAATTGATGGGCAGCAGGTATTTCCATTCCAGGGTAAGCAATTGGTCGATGCGCAGGCGGGGGAAAGTCCATTTGAACCACATGATGATGAATACCATCACAGCGCTTTTTCCCAGGAACCATACGAGGGAGGGAATGTAATCCATCACCGTATTGAAGCTTTCCCAGCCCGGGATATGCAAAGGCATCCAGCCTCCCCAGAAAAGAGTGGTCGCAACGGCGGCGACAATAAACATGTTCACAAATTCGGCTACGTAAAAGAAACCGAAGTGCATGCCGGAGTATTCCGTATGATAGCCTGCCGTCAGTTCGGATTCGGCTTCGGGAAGCTCGAAGGGCCCGCGGATGGTTTCGGCTGTTCCGGCGATGAGATAGCCGAGC
>CAJKZL010000566.1 GCA_905204385.1 uncultured Odoribacter sp.
AAATGTAAATACCATATTGATTATACCATCCTGAATGGCTAAAATATACTTCCCATCGGTGTCGGTAACCCCTCCCAGTTGAGTCCCTTCGATCAAAACCGTTACTCCCGGTAACGGATTTCCCTCTTCATCTCTTACAATGCCTGTAATTTTCCGACTTTCAGTCGTTTTTTGATCCGACCGTACATCTTCTTTCTGGCGTATCACCACTACTTCATTCTGAAATCGATATTCCAGATGAGTCTGATCTAAAACTTTTTTCAAAACCTTTGCTAATTCCTCAGTATCGGTTTTTACCGAAATTTTACCGGCTTTACGGATCAGGGAAGAATTATACAGAAACTGCACACCCGTTTGCCGTTTCACCGCTTGAATAAACTCTTCCATCTCTACATTCTGCAAATCCAGCGATACAAGATTCTGCTGAGAATATACACTCGCAGAAATATTCAAGCTGAGCAGAAAAACGAAAACGAAATTTAATTTCATAACCATTGTTGTTTTTTGTAGCAACAATGAAAGGCCACCGGAGCCTGACAATCGCTTTTTTTTCATAAATTTGTAACGTATTAGAAGTTAATAATACACCTGAAACGGACTCCGAACCTGAGAAATTTGTGGTCCGTTTCTTTTATCGATATAGAATAATAGTATTTCCTGTAATTTTATAATTCACTTCATCCGTTGTCCTCAACAATTCCAATATCACTTCCACACGGTCATATTTTTTCAAATTTCCGGTAAATTCAATCTCTTTGATGTTTTGCTGCTGAAAGACAACTTTTACATCATACCAACGGGACAAATCTCTCATAATGTCTTCTAAACGTTGATTTTTAAACAAAAACCATCCATCTTTCCAACCCACGTATTCTTCCACCTCAACCTTTCGCTTGGAGCATATCCCCTGAGTGACTACCACCTGCTCTCCAGGTTCTAATGCAATTTTTTCGTTTCCTATAAAACATATTTTTCCACAGACTAAAGTAGCCTGCATTTTCTCATCATTAACATAATTTTTTATGTTAAAAGAAGTTCCCATAACCTGGATATCACCTCGGGAGGTTTCTACCATAAAAGGCTTACCGTTTTTAGTCACTTCAAAATAAGCTTCCCCCTCCAGATAAACCCTCCGCTCAACACCGGTAAACCGGATAGGATATCTCAATTTAGAATCCGCATTCACCCACACCCGGGTGCTATCTTCCAACAGAATGCAACACTCTCCTGCTCTCGGCACTAACAATTCATTATAAACTAATTCATTCACTTTTTCTGTAGAGGCATAAGTAATTTCACCTCCGGTATATTGAATTTGGGCTCCGGCTTTCTCTTGGATTTTAAGGAATTCTCCGGCTATTTCCACCATTTTACCGTCTGCCATTCGTAATGTCGCCTTTCGGCTTCCCGGTTCAATCAGATGATTCCTCACAAGAATCTCCGGCTCCCGTTGCACATTTTCCTTTCTCCATACAATAGTGATCCCTATCGATAACACAACAATAGCTGCTATGACCCTGACATATCGCTTTAACATTCCGGATTTCGTCCGATGACATCTTATGCAAAATTGACGATAGGCATTTCCAGCCGAAAATCGATGAAAACTTTCCAATTGCCCGGCAATAAAATGTTTCTCACTCATTCGGCGCCAAACCTCATTTAAAGCCTTATCTTTCAATATCTCCTGCAATTCTACCCGCTCTTGCTCACTCAGATTATTTAAGCGCGCCCGCTGCATTAACTGAACAATATACTTAAATTGTTTTTCCATGAATATCTTCTTGATTTTGCCCCACCGTTCATCGAAATTTCGGCCACACGCCAAAATTTATCCTGCATCTTTCGCATATAGAATGCAAAAAACGGATAGTAGTATGACAAAAAATTAATTTTTTTTTCGATCAGATAAGAAATAATAATACCGAACCTTTCAATTTTTCACGCAAGTATTTGAAAGTCCGGTTTTTCTGTGTTTTGACCGTATGAATCGAAATGCCTAAAATTTCTGCGATTTCCTTGCCGGAATGTCCTTTTAAACTCAGTAAGATGATTTTTTTCCGCTCTTCGGGTAAGTCTTCGATATAAACGTAAATCTGACGGATCAACTCTTCCTGGACCGTCAGGGCAAACTGCTCATCCGACATTTCGACCTCCATATCTTCCAGGGAAACCCGCCGAGGAGAAATTTGCGACCGAAGATACAAAAGTGAATTATGATAGACAGCCTTATACAGGTACCAGGAGAAATCGCGTATGTCTTTAAAGCGTAAATCCAGATTCCAAATCCTGATCAGAGTCTCCTGAACAACATCCTCGGCTGCATCCGCATCCTTCAAAATATGGTTAGCGTAATCACAAAGCGCCGGATAATAAGAAGCATATACCCAATCCCAAGCCTTCAGATCCTTCTTATTTACTCCCCTCAATATTTCATGTACGTCGACAGACATAGCTTTATCACCTCAGCTTTATTTCCCGCCGACAAAAATATAAGGATAATTATAAAAAACAACCCATCTTATAAAAATCCTGGAATAAATTTCGAATTTGACCGGACACTAATTCTCTTTTGCTTCTTCTTTTTTCGACAATTCATTATAGCAATGCCGGCAAATCGGTTCGTAATCGTGAATCTCTCCCAACATCACCAGCTTATCGTTTTCGGAAAGACGATGGGAATGATTCGCCA
>CAJKZL010000567.1 GCA_905204385.1 uncultured Odoribacter sp.
TCCCTCGTCCACCATCGCATCCACCCATTTGGGATTCAGATAACGGGTCTTCAGTTCACGTCCCAGAAATTTCTCGAGTGTCTCTTGTCCCGGAGCCGAAGGATCGACCAGATTCGTCAGCATGACCACCGGTGATTTCCCGTCGATCGTCCGAACGGCCAAACCGGTAGCACCGAGGTACTGAAACATATCGTCATTATCCAGCAAAGCATACAGATTCGAAGTCCTGCTGTGCAAAGCCACCCTGGTGCCCGACAAAGCATTTTTAAATACAGTTTTCGAAAAACCTTTCGGTAAACAGGTATATTCGTCCTCTACTTTCGATCCCCAAAAACCCTGGCCATACAAATGACTCATCTTGTCAAAATAAACTTCCGCCACGTCCTTTTCATCCTCCCAGGTTCCCGAAGCCTGCACCGTCCCACTAACCCCGGTGCCATAAGCACCCGAAGGGGTCGTAAACAAACGTACCGAAGCGATGCGCCGGGCCAGCGAATCTTCCTGAACCCCCAGTTGTTTCAACTTATCTTCAGATTCAAGGATATGTTCCCGGACAAAATTATCTTTTTCATCGGCACTTCTGGCCAGGCTGACTGCCTTATCCAGCAGAGCCATCAATTCGGGAAAAATATCCCTGTATAATCCCGATGGAGCAAAAACGACATCTACTCTCGGACGTTTCAACTCATGCTGCGGAATCAATTCCAGACCGACAACCTGATTGGAAGCATTATAAACAGGTCTCACACCAAGTAAGCTTAAAGCCTGGGCTTCCATCGTACCTTCATTCCGGATACACTCCACCGCCCACAAATTTATGGTCACTTTAGGAGGACTCTCCCCGTTGTGTTCGGCCTTATACTGTTATCTCAGCTCCTCTGCCAATTGCTCTCCCAACCGACAAGTCATTCTGGAAGGAATCAGTCTCGGATCGAAAGCAAAAAAGTTTTTACCTGTAGGCAGAGCACCCGGATTCCGGATCGGGTCGTTTCCTGTTCCTGCCCGGACATACTTTCCATTCAAAGCCCGGATAAAAGCATCCAATTCTTCTTTCCCCGATTTTGCGATATTCTTTTGTACCTGCTCCCTGAAAAGTTCCAAATCTTTTCCCATCAAATCCTTTTGCATTGATACAATAGCTTCCGTTGTCGCTTTCGTATAAGCCTCATCAGGGGATACACCGAAAGTGTGCAAGCCGAAAGGGGTTGTATTTTCTTCTATCTCTTTCAGATAATCGTCGATATCTTCCAGATTCTGATCCGTTATGTTATCCAGCTTCTAATCCTTAATCAGTCCTAGTTTTATTATCCGAAGATCCAGATCCCTGAAATGCGCTATCGTCGAGATCTTGCTTTTGCTTTTTTGATCATAGTATTTAGATATGCCACTTTTCAAATCCCGCAATTCCGGATTTAAAGAAGCCTTATCGAAAGGAGGAGTCATGTGGTCGATAATCACGGCCTGTCCCCTTCTTTTCGCCTGCAGGCCTTCACCCACATTATCCACAATATACGGATAAATATTAGGTACATCCATGATCAGCGCTTCGGGATAATCATCGGGACCGAGTCCGGCTTCTTTTCCGGGCAACCACTCATGCGTGCCGTGAGTACCGATATGCACCAGTGCATCTGCGTGAAAGCCATACTTCAAAAAAAGATAATAAGCCAGATACTGATGAGGGGGAGGAACCAGAGGATCGTGATATAAACTCTTCGCATTGTCTTCCCATCCCCGGGGAGGTTGAGGTGTCAGTATGATATTTCCGTATTTCACCACCGGGATCACAAAATAAGATTTCCCGGAAGAATCTTTCCAAACCATCAGTTCAGACACTTCGGGTATTACCCATTTGTTCTCCATTTCCGTCCTAATCATCAACGATAACTTATCGTAACAATCTTAGTACACTTCCATCGGTACCAATACAGGATCTCCTATACGCACCAATTTATCCACCTCTGCAGGAGCCCAGGAACCGATATTCCTTCCATAGTCCATCACCCGGTTAAAAATAGCAGCACTGTCGATCGGCTGCCCGCCGGTATCATACCCCTCCTGCCGCATTCTCTGTAGGATAGATAAAATACTTCGGGGAAGTACATTCAGGTAGCTGGCCCCTATGTTTTCTTTTCCGGGAGGATAGCTGTAGTAAATCAGGGCCACTTTCTTTTCACGATTAGGCTTTGTCTGCAGGTTATGGATATTCTTTATACGCCCGAGCAGCGTTTCCATCTGATAACCGATCATATTCTTAATCCGGATATTATGATCGAAATCGTCGAATACGACAGCAACAGAAGGTTCGATATAACCGGCTAATTCGGGTATAGCCACCAAATTCGACCGATTGTAAATATCTATTCCGACTAAAGATTTTTCCCAATCTTTTTGATTCGTACTCAGTATAATCCCATTGATCACCGGCACTCCTAATTTTTCCAGTACCACCCTTTCCTGCTCAGGCCTTGTATTATACCAACATCCCAGATTCAAGAGGGCACTCACGCGGGGAAGACTATCACAGGAAATAAAAAACCGTTCGATCACCTGTTCTTCGTGATGTCCCGGTTATAGAGAGGTGAACACGGGTAATACATTAAAACCATTCTCTTCGATAATCCGGATAAATACATCGATATACACATACTGCGAATTGGTCAGCTCGCTTCTCCCAAAAATC
>CAJKZL010000568.1 GCA_905204385.1 uncultured Odoribacter sp.
CTAGGATGTACTTTTTTCTGCGCCGAGTCCAGCGAAGTCATAAATACGGTTAGCTTGGCGATGCGTCTCGGGCAAGATTACACATTCCTTCGGGATTCGATATTCACCCATCCGTCGATGAGTGAGGCTTTAAATGATTTATTTGGATTAATAAAATAAAAACATAAATATGAAAACATCAAATATTGGATTAATCGGCTTGGCCGTGATGGGAGAAAACCTTGCGTTGAACATGGAAAGCAAGGGGTTCACCGTATCCGTTTATAATCGTACAGCGCCGGGAGAGGAAGGCGTGGTAGACCGCTTCATGAGCGGTCGTGGAAAAGGAAAGAATTTTATAGGAACCCATACGATACAGGAATTTGTCGAGTCTATCGAGCGTCCTCGCAAGATTATGCTGATGGTAAAAGCGGGTGCCCCGGTGGATGAGCTGATGGCTCAATTGATTCCTTACTTATCACCCGGTGACGTGATTATTGATGGTGGTAACTCAGACTTCCATGATACGGAACGACGGGTGAAGGAGATGGAGGCGCATGGGATGTACTTCGTAGGTACCGGAATCTCCGGAGGGGAGATCGGTGCCTTGTACGGACCTTCCGTGATGCCGGGTGGTTCGCCTGCCGCTTGGCCTTTGGTGAAGGATGTCTTGCAAAGCATCGCCGCCAAGCTGGACGACGGGACGCCTTGTTGCCAATGGATTGGTCCGGGTGGAGCCGGCCATTTCGTGAAAATGGTACACAATGGTATCGAGTATGGAGATATGCAGTTGATTTCCGAGGCGTATTCCTTGTTGAAGAATCGTCTGGATCTGGACAATGAGGCCTTGGCTCGTATCTTTGAGGATTGGAACACGGGAGAGCTGGATAGCTACCTGATCGGTATTACGGCCGATATTCTCCGCTTCAAGGACGAGGCGGGGGAGGGCTACCTGCTAGATAAGATATTGGATGCCGCCGGCCAGAAGGGTACCGGTAAATGGAGCGCTATCGCCGCTATGGACGAGAATGATCCGCTGACATTGATTACCGAGGCTGTTTATGCCCGTATGCTTTCTTCCATGCAGGAAGAACGGAAAAAAGCGTCCTCGCTTTATCCGAAGAGTGGCGTGCTGGGGCAGACCTTGATCTCGGAGAAAGAGATCAAGCAGGCTTTGTATGCCGCTAAGTTGGTTTCCTACGCACAGGGATTCTCTTTGTTGAAAAAAGCTTCCGAGCATTATCTATGGAATTTAGATTACGGCATGTTGGCTAAAATTTGGCGGAAGGGCTGTATTATCCGTTCCGTTTTTCTGGAGCAAATTACCCGGGCTTATCACGCTTTACCCGGTTTGGAAAACTTACTTTTCGACGATTTTTTCCGAAACCGAATACTCGAGGCTTTGCCTGCATGGAGAAAGATTACGGCCGACTGTCTGTTGAGTGGCATTCCGATTCCTTGCATGGCTGCCGCTTTGACATATTTCGACGGTTTGCGGACAGAACGTTCTTCTGCAAATCTGATTCAGGCGCAACGGGATTATTTCGGTGCTCATACGTATGAAAGGACAGATATGGAGAGAGGACAATTTTTCCATACCGATTGGAATGAAACGGGAGGGAATGTTTCAGGAACTTATAATGCTTAGTAGATGAAGTTTAAAAGTTATTAATCGAGGATTATGATAAAACCAGATGGACAAATATTGGTCATTTTCGGGGCTTCCGGAGATTTGACGAAACGTAAATTATTGCCTTCGTTGTATGAGTTGTTTGCTCGGGATATGCTGCCTGAAAATTTTGTGATTTTAGGTGTTGCGAGGACTCCTTTCTCGGATGAGGAATTCCGGATACAGCAGAAAGATAATCTGAAGGCTTTTTTGAAAGGGAAACATCCTGAAGCTAAACAATTGGATGCTTTTCTGGAAAGGGTACATTATTTAGGATTCAATTCGGATGAAGCGGCCGAGTATCATTTGCTGGTTGAGAAGATTGCCGAATTACGGAAAGCAAAAGATATTCCGGATCATCTGATTTTTTACCTGGCGACTCCACCGCAAAAATATGGCCCGATTGCAGAAGCGCTGCGTAAAAGTAAATTGAATAAAGCGTCGGAAGAAGGAGGTTGGAGGCGGATTATCGTCGAGAAACCTTTCGGGAGCAGTTTGGAAACGGCACAAGCACTGACTAAACAACTGTGTTCGATCTTCGACGAAGAAGATATTTACCGGATCGATCATTTCCTGGGGAAAGAGACGGTACAGAATATACTCGTGCTTCGGTTTGCCAACCAGATTTTCGAGTCGTTGTGGAATCGGAATTACATCGATTCTATCGAAATTTATGCGGCTGAATAATTAGGGGTAGAAAACCGGGGAAAATATTATGAAGGGGCCGGAGCATTGCGGGATATGATACAAAATCACCTGATGCAGTTGATGGTGGGCGTTGCTATGGAAGCTCCTTCGGCGTTCGATGCCAACCTGATGCGCGATGAAGTGGCGAAGGTGTTCAGGGCTTTGCATCCCCTGTCACCGAATGATGTGATTCGGGGACAGTATATTGCCGGAAAAGCAGGAGTGGAGAGTGTGGTCGGCTACCGGGAGGAAAATGGAGTTGCGGCGGATTCTACGACAGAGACGTATATCGCTATGCGCTTTTTTATAGATAATTGGCGTTGGGGAGGGGTACCTTTCTA
>CAJKZL010000569.1 GCA_905204385.1 uncultured Odoribacter sp.
AAGAAATGAATAGCGTTTGCATATCGTATTGCGTTAAATATTCTTTTCTATCTGTTGCGCCTTCTTGCCTTTTGCCGGCTGCTTCGATACTGCGGGCTTGCGGAACATCACCGGCAATATCCCGATCAGGACGATTAACGAAAATCCGAGTCCGCAGATGGTGCCGATGGCCAGGCTGAACCAGAAATCGCTTACTTCGCCGATCAGAAAGGGGATAAACCCCAGCATTGAGGAGAGTATGGTCAACAAGATAGGAATGATTTTTGCATTGTAGGCTTTCAGGTAAGTGGCTAATCCCCGCGGTCGTCCCTGTTTGATGCGAATATTATAGTCATTGATAATGTAAAGGATGGCATTTACCGATAGTCCGCACATCATGATAAAGGCGGCAAGCCCTCCTTCATTGAATTTTAAGCCGAAAAAGTAAAAGCCCAGGAAACAGCCGATAAAGGAAATCGGGGCGATGGTAATGACCACCAAAGCCTGGCGCAGGGACTCCAGCAGGATGGCACAGATGAAGTAAATGATGGTAATGACCAGCAAAATATACCAGATGCGTTTATCGATGCCGCCGGCGCCTTGCCAGAAGTAATACCCCCACCGGTCGCTTTCCTTGACGCGAAAGCCGATGGGCATATTCTGATTCATCTCTTTGATCACCCGGTCCTTGACTTTTTTGGAAAGCATATAATCGCCGATGAAGTCGTATTGCACAAGGATTTCGTACTCCTGGTTCGTCTTGGTGATGGCTTCGAAAGAGCGTCCTTCGTCGATCCGGCCTACATCTTCCAGGCGGAATACCGATTTTTCACCTTGCAACGGGTTGTTTTGCAGTTCCCACAAGCTGGCTTGTCTCTGTTCCGTAGGGCGAATAACGACCGTGGAGAGTTTTTCGTGGATATAGGCTTCGGTTTTCAGGTCATTATGGTCTGACATGCGGCTCAGGTGATAGAGCATATTGCTGATGTCCGTTTGATTGCGGGCCAGTTTTTCTTTGCTGACTTCAATAGCGTATTCTTTAATCTTCTGCGGATTGCGGTTACTGCCGATGTATATCTTTTTCACACGTCTTTGCTGTTCCAGTTTGTTTTTCAGTTGGTCGGCATAGATCAGCACTTTCCGGTAATTGTAGCCGAGTACCTGTAGCCGTTCGCTTCGGTATTCGGACATGCTGTTGGAGAATCCTTTTCCGACGCCGGTGATGTCCGAGTCGGCGTTTCCGATGGAATTGGCAAAGCGAACCAGTTCGTTTTTAATCATTTCGGGGGCTCCGGTCATTTCGTCTTCCTTGCGGAAAATAATGTTCATACGGCCCAGATTGGGAGAAGTGATATTGGTTGTAAAGGTTTCGATTTCAGGAAAACCGGCCAGGAATTGTTCGGTTTTTATAAAAGCTTCATTCATTTGCTCCAGCGTAGCCCCATGCGGCATGGTCATCACCAGACGGAGCGTTGTCCGGGCTTTTTCGGCAGGATCCTGATTGCGCCATTCCCCGCCTCCGCCTTCTATAAAAAGCCGTAAGCTTCCGCCCAGCCCCTTGTCGAGCCAGGGTTTCAGCTTGAGGAAAAATTCGCTGCTGAATATGCGGTTATAAGTTTCGGACATCGGATGTTCCCGGTCTATGGTGGTCGGTATCAGGAATACCGGAAGGCCGAAACCGAGTATCACGGCGATGAGAAGCAATGTCCGGCGGCGTTGGATGAAGCGGATAAACCGTCCATAACCATGGGTAAATCCCACAATACGCCGCAGTTTACGGTAGTGGCGGACCGACCGGGGGGAAGACAGGGGAAGTTTTTCCATCAGCGCCGGAACAAAAAACAGGGCGATAAGGACCGAAAGGCTGAGGATGATGATAATCACGGACGAAAAACCCCACATGTTGCGCATGACCTCGTTGTCCATGTTGAATATGTCAACCAATGCCCCCATGGTGGTCAATGTGGCTGCCAGTATGGCCATTAAGACTTTCCGGTCGTGATGGTGACGATAGTGATCGGCCATGACTATGACATTGTCGATGATGATGCCGAAGGAGACGGTGATGCCTGCCAGGGCATACAGATGGATTTCTATTCCGAAAAGGTAGTAAAATACGATGGCAATCAGGATGTTGGCGCTCAAGCAGATGGTGATGATCGATAAATAGCGCAGATTTCTGCTCGTCAGCCATACAAAAAGCAGCAAAATAAGCACAGTGAGCCCGGTTCTTAACAAATTGTCTCCCAGTTCATCCTTTAATTCTTCACTATTGTCTAAAATCATCTTCAGCGCATATTCTTCCGGCAGGTTTTGTCCGGTTTCCTCCATGTGGGCTCTGACTTTAGAGGAAAGGTCGATCATATTCGACTGCTTTTCACAAAATATGTTGATATTGATGCGGTTCAATCCATTGATGCGGTAATAGGATTTCGGACGGCTCTCCCGGTAATCCAGGGTGGCGATGTTTTTCAGATAGATGATCTTCTGACCGATGGCTTTGATGGGGATTTCCATCAGGTCGGCTCCATCGTTTCTTAAGGAGCTTTTGAATAGAATATAGGAATATTTTTCTTCGGGTTGGGTTTCCAATAGTACCTTGCCGGCATCGTGATGAGCGTAATATTTCTGAATGGCTTTGACAATATCGTCAGGGGTGACGTGTATGTCTTTCAAGGCTTGCGAATTATAA
>CAJKZL010000570.1 GCA_905204385.1 uncultured Odoribacter sp.
ATTTTTCGATTTTATGTATTCCAATGAGTACATCGACCGGACCGGGATCGTTTCTATGATTACCGCCAACGACGGCTACGATACCCGCGTATTGGATACCCGTTATATGGCCTTGGTGCTTCATCTGAATTATAGAATATGCAACCGTTTAAACCTATTCGCCAAAGGAATGTACGAAACAGCTAATGTGCTGAAAACCAAAAATGGAGTGGAAAAAGGAAAATATCGCACTTCCTGGGGGTATCTCGGAGGAGTCGAGTGGTATCCCATGAATGACAATCTTCATCTTTTCCTCAATTACATCGGGCGGTCGTTCGTTTATACGGACAGAGCAAAAGTCTACGGCGTAGGAGATTATAATCCCCAAAGAGTGGAACTGGGGTTGGTATACCAGTTGCCTTTGTTTTAAAAGCTCCTGTCTGTTATCGGCATGCCGGCGGCGTAAAGCCATCTCTTGGGAGTTTAATACGATAGGCCTTGAGAAGCTATCCGTAACAGGGTGAAAATCGTCGGATAATAATCGAATGGTTTTCACCCTGTTATAATTGATTGTCTCTTGGATCCGATGAAGATAAAAGCTTTAGCCTTTTGTGGCGGATTTTATGTGAAATCTTTTTATCTTTGCTAACCTATCAGTAATCGATGAATCCGACACAACGACAATTACAATGGTTACCCACTTCCGCTAAGGAAGTCAAGGCCCGCGGCTGGGAGGAACTCGACGTGATCCTTTTTTCGAGCGACGCATATATCGATCATCCTTCTTTTGGAGCTGCAGTGATCGGAAGAGTATTGGAAGCTCTGGGCTTGAAAGTTGCCATTGTCCCCCAGCCCAATTGGCAGGACGATTTGCGCGATTTTAAAAAGCTAGGACGTCCCCGCCTATTCTTCGGGGTCTCGGCAGGAGCCATGGATTCCATGGTAAACCATTATACGGCAGCAAAGCGCAAACGCTCCGACGATGCCTACACACCGGGTGGACGTGCCGGCGCACGGCCTGACAGACCTACGATCGTCTATACCCGTATTCTGAAACAATTGTTTCCTGATATTCCGGTTATTATCGGGGGCATCGAAGCTTCGCTCAGGCGGCTCACGCATTACGATTATTGGAGCGATACACTCAAACCGTCGGTATTGGCAGATAGCGGGGCCGATCTGCTGGTATACGGCATGGGAGAAAAGCCTTTGACGGAAATTTGTAAACTCCTGCAAAAAGGGATTCCGTTTAACTCCCTGACCAATATTCCTCAGACCGTTATTCTCCGTCCGAAGGAAGAAAAAGTGGCGACCAATAAAAAGTGGCGAACCATCCTACTCCATTCGCACGAATCCTGCCTCAGGGATAAAAAAAAGCATGCAGAAAATTTCCGCCATATCGAGGAAGAATCCAATAGCGTGGAAGCTGCTAAATTAGTTCAGACGACCGGCAATTTTCAGGTCGTCGTCAATCCTCCTTATCCTCCCCTCGGCACCGAAGAACTGGATGCCGTCTATGCCCTTCCGTTTACCCGGCTTCCTCATCCCCGCTACAAAGGAAAGGAGATCCCGGCCTACAGCATGATCCGCCATTCGGTTGTCCTGCACCGGGGATGTTTCGGGGGATGTGCGTTTTGTACCATATCGGCCCATCAGGGTAAATTTATCGTTTCCCGTTCCGAACAATCCATTTTGCAAGAAATCGATAAAATAACGGAAATGCCCGACTTTCGGGGGACCCTCACCGATCTGGGAGGCCCTTCCGCCAATATGTATGCCATGAAAGGAAAGGATGAATCCCTTTGTCGCCTTTGTAAGCGGGCATCCTGTGCTTATCCGGCCATATGCAAAAATCTGAATACCGATCATTCCGCTTTATTGCATATTTATCGGTCCGTCCGCAACCATCCGAAAATCAAACATTGTTTTATCGGTTCGGGGATACGTTATGATTTGTGTTTAAATGATTGTGGCGATCCGACTGTCGATCAGGTCAATAAAGAATACCTCGAAACGGTTATCCGCTACCATGTCTCCGGACGATTTAAGGTGGCTCCCGAGCATTCCGCCCCCGGTGTGCTGGCGTTGATGCGAAAGCCTCCTTTCCGCTTATTCCGCCAGCTAAAGAATTTCTTTGACGAGGTCAACCGGAAATATCAGCTTAATGAACAAATCATTCCTTATTTCATCTCCTCGCATCCGGGATGCCGGCCCGAAGATATGGCGGAATTGGCAGTAGCGACCAAAGAACTGGATTTCCACCTGGAACAGGTTCAGGATTTTACTCCCACTCCGATGACGGTTGCGACGACCATCTACCACACCGGCTACCACCCTTATTCGTTAAAGAAGGTCGAAACGGCGAAAACTGAAAAAGAAAAAAAAATACAGAATATGTTCTTTTTCTGGTACAAAAAAGAATTCCGTCCGCTCATTCTCGAAACCCTGCAAAAGCTGCGGCGTCCCGAATTGATCACCAAGCTTTACGGAAAACAGGATAATGGCCGCAGGACGCAAAAAAAGCATCCAAAACTTTAATATCTCGGTGCAATTCCCTAACTTTGACAAATCAACGGGATAATCCTGTTAATGGTAAGAGCCTGAAATATGTACCGGATGAAGTATTCGTTTTTATTCCTAACCCTACTCCTTTTATCGGCTTGTCACACTAAAATAAAACAAGCCAATG
>CAJKZL010000571.1 GCA_905204385.1 uncultured Odoribacter sp.
GATAAACGATAACTGCCTATCCGGGTGCTTTTTAACGAAAAACCGGAACTATCGGTTCCGGTTATAAAGCGCCCCGCCAGGGGTCCACTATCGTTCATCGTTCATTAAGTGCCCGAAGGGCACTCATCGTTACTTTAATTTTGAAACTTGTTCCAAAATTAAAAGAACGTTAAATTGGTAAACGAAGAAATCATATCCGATATTCTCTCCCTTTTAAAGGGAAAAGCTACTCCGGAGCAAGAGCTAAAAATCCGTCACTGGCTGGAAGCCGATGAGGATAATCGCACTTTTTTCGAACAGGCAAGCAGGGATTTTTATAAACTTCGCTATGCTAAGCAGTGGGACCGAATAGACACCGCTAATGCTCTCAACCAAACCCGGCAGGAACTCCGCCGGCAGGCGAAGAAAAAAAGAATAAAAATTTACCGGCTTACAGGTATAGCCGCACTATTTATCCTCCTGCTCGGCACGACTCTACTCTTTAGCCGGAAAGAGGCAAACGTCCCGCTTCCCTTGGCCGCTGTCGAAGAAGTAAAGGCGGGAGGCAGAAAAGCTTTGCTTACGCTGGCTGATGGGAAAACCGTAGAATTGCATACCGGCGAAAAAGTAAATGTCGATCTGGGTTTCGCGCAAGCGGTAGAGGATTCTGTCGGAGGCCTGGCCTACCGCTTCTGCGAAGAAACTCCGGTGCCCCTGGAATACCACACCTTAACCGTTCCCCGCGCCGGGGAATACATCATGACCTTATCGGACGGCAGCCGGGTTTGGCTGAATGCCGAAAGCGAACTGCGTTATCCGGTAAATTTTGAAACCGGGAAACGAGAGGTTTTCCTGAGTGGCGAAGCTTATTTCGAGGTCGTAAAAGAGACAGAGCGTCCCTTTATTGTGACCACACCCACTACCCGAACCACGGTACTCGGCACGTCCTTCAATGTCATGGCCTATCCCCAGGATTTTCAAACAGAAATAACGCTGGTGTCAGGAGCTGTAGCCGTCAAGGCAGGCCAAAAGGAATGCCGGATTAAGCCGGGACAACAAGTAGCTGTCGATCACAGTTCACTGGAAATAAAACACCGTACGGTGAACGTCTCCTTCTACACCTCCTGGAAAAATGGATTATTCGATTTCGACAATATGACTCTTGCTGAATTATGTGTCCGACTGAGCCGTTGGTACGATGTAGATTTTTCTTTCAAAGACCCGGAAACGGCCGGAATCCGGTTTACAGGAGCGGTCAAACGCAACAGAGACCTGCAATTTATGCTCGACTTCATTCAAAAGACGTCAGGGGTAAATTTCGAAATCCGGGGAAAAACAGTCATTGTATGTAATCGTTAACAGGAAAAACAAAAAAATGGACCGGATGATGTCGCAACCATCACCCAGTCCTAGGCATGTGTAATAAATACTTAAAAACAAATTTATGGAAAAAAAACCATTTGACGGGTTCGTTTTGCAGAAAAACGGACTTTGGAAAACTTTTTTAATTATGAAGTTAACGATGTTTTTTATTTTCTGCTTGATTTGTGGTGGTTTTGCTAATTCATTAGCCCAATACCGGGTGAACCTGCAATTAGGAGAAACAAGCTATAAGCAGTTATTCGAAGAAATCCGGAAGCAAACCGGATGCATTGTCATGTACAATGACAATATGCTGAACAAACACGAACGGATTAAAGCCGATTTCCCGGATACCGGGCTGGATGAAGTCCTCCGGCAGGTACTCGACAGCAAAGGACTGTCGTATGAAAAAAACGACGAATTTATCATCATTGTCAAAGCCGCCACCGTTCCTCAAAAAGCCATCACCATCACCGGCAAGGTCACGGACATCCATCAAAATCCACTACCTGGAGTTTCGGTATCTGTGAAAGGAACAACGGTAGGAGTGGCTACCGACGTGGATGGAAATTTCAGCCTAAGCCTGCCTTCGACAGAACAGCTTACCCTGGTATTCTCTTTTGTCGGAATGAAAACAAGGGAAGTAAAAGTCACCGGTAACACCCCCTTAAAAATCGTCCTCGAAGAGAATATAGCCGAAATGGAAGAAGCGGTAGTCAACGGTATCTTCACACGCAGCACCAACAGTTATACCGGTTCCGTCGTCACCGTGACCAAAGACAAATTATTGCAGGTCAGCAATCAAAATGTCTTCCAGAGCCTAAAAAATCTGGACCCGAGTCTGATGATCTTCGATAATATGGAATTCGGTTCCGATCCCAATAAAACCCCTAAAATGCAGTTGCGCGGAACTTCCTCTTTCGACCTGGGAGGAAATGGAGAAATCGACCTGAAAGGAACGTACGGCACAGATCCGAACGAACCACTCTTTATCCTGGATGGTTTTGAGGCAACCTCCCAAAAAATTATGGACCTGGACATGAACCGCATCGAAAGCCTCACCATCTTAAAAGACGCCTCAGCCAAAGCCATCTACGGATCTAAAGCGGCCAACGGCGTGGTGGTCATCGAAACCAAAAAAACAACGGACGGACAACTCAGGGTTTCCTATACCGGAAGCGTAGACGTTTCTGTGCCCGATCTTTCTTCCTATAACCTGGTGAATGCGGCAGAAAAGCTGGAAATTGAGAAAGACGCCGGCATCTATGAACCGCCAACCAACAATCATACGGGGCTTCCGACTAAGT
>CAJKZL010000572.1 GCA_905204385.1 uncultured Odoribacter sp.
TGGCAACAGCAGGGTTGTCGTCGATAAAATCGTAAACTTCCTTGGAGCCCATAAGGAAGGTGGAAACGATTTTGCCTTTGTCGTATTTTTTATTCAGGTTGTTGATGACTCCTTTGTAGTACAACGGCAGCACTCCGTCAGCGAACATTTCGGTATGTATCCCTAAATTTTTGTGGTTGCCCAATTGAGAAAGTACGGCGTTCGGTATAGCCCCGATGCCCATCTGAAGACAGGCTCCGTCTTCGATCAACTCGGCACAGTTTTTACCGATTTTGATATCTTGTTCGGAAGGTTGAGCCGGTTTTGCTTCAATGAGGGGAGTATTGTCTTCACAGAAAATGTCTATGTCCGATAATTTGATGATGGCATCGCCCCAGGCCCGGGGTACGTTGGGATTGATAACAGCAATAACGGTTATGGCGTTTTGTACGGCTGCGAGGGTTGCATCGACGGAGGTTCCCATGGAAACGTAACCGTGTTTGTCGGGCGGACAAACCTGGATCATCGCTACATCTACGGGAGTAATGCCCATACGGATGAGTTTCTGCGTCTCGCTCAGGTGAACAGGAATATAGTCAGCCCACCCTTCCTGGGTAGCTTTACGGACATTGTGGCCTACAAAAAAGGATTCCAGTTGGAATACGCCTTCGAATTCGCCTTCCGCATAGGGAGCGCTGCCTTCGGTGTGCAGGTGTTGCAACTTGATGTCCTTCAGTTCCCCCGCACGTCCGCGTGCACATAATGCCTGAATAAGCCCCTGGGGAGCGCAGGCTACACTGTGGATGTGAATGCGGTCGCCCGATTTCACAGCCTGAACAGCTTCTTCAAACGATACTGTCTTTATACCTTGATACATGATGATATTATTTAGATTAAATCCTTACTGTACAAACAGTGCGAAGGTAACGAATAAAAAGTAAATGGGAAAAGGGAAAGGGAAAAAAGTCAGGGCTGATGCGTCAAAATATGACATAGAACTGTTTGGAAGACAAAAGAGGATTGGTTGTCGCGTCATTTGGAATTGCCCGACGGCATCCCATTGCATGCCATCTTCAACTGTTTTTTCTCCGCTCTTGGGCGTGGAGAGTCCGAGCGTTGTTTTTTTCCGGACGTCTTCCCTTTGTACCCCTGTTTCGCATTGCCGGGCGGCATCGGTAATCCTTCCTCCGGAAGAAGGGAGAAAAGCAGCGTCACTAATAAGCCAGCTCTGGCAGGGAAAACAAGCGGACGATCGTCGACAAGCCGTCCCCGCCGGGGAAAACAAGCAGACGGCTACGAACAGCTCATCCCCGCGGGGAAAAGGTAAACGACGGCCGTCTACAAGCAATACCCGCCGGGGAAAACATACCCCACCGTGGTAGGCTGATATTCCCGCATGGAATTGAGTACTTTATGACCGTAGAGTAGATTTCCCGCATGGAATTGGCTTCACCACGGCGGCAGACTAAAAATTCCCGCCCGGGATTACTCACCGGGTGACATCTGCATGCCATCCCTCCACGGGTACGGCTTCCGGAGCGAAGCCCGCAGGATCATCCCTCATGGAATTATCTCCTGTGTCTTTCAATTTACTCCGCCACTTTCCAGTCGTCCACCGTTCCCGTTTCCGAAGAGAAGCTCACACCGATGCGGTAGAGCTTGCGCGGGTCGTCGAGGTAGGGACGGGCATAGCCTTTCTCCCCGATCTGGCGGAGGGCTTCGTCGGCGGTACCGTCGAGCTTGAATTCGAAGATGTAGACGTAAGCGTCCGTCTCGATGATGCAGTCGACGCGGCCTTCGCTTTGCTGCTTTTCGGTGTAGACCGTATAGACGCTTACGAGGCGCAGGAGCAGGTAAAAGGTATAATGGAAATAGCGTTCCTTCTCGCGTTCGTCCTCCTTGCGGCGCATGGAGTAAGGGATGTCGCTGAGGAAAGAGGTCAGCATGCGGCGGAATTTATCGGGATCGCCTTTCTTCAGGGCGGTGACGGCTTCCCTGATCCAGGATTCTACATCGACGGAAGGTTTCAGATAATCGGCAGCGACTACGGTCAGGAAGCCGTTCTTTACTTCATTGTTCGGGAAATCGAGAAGGAATGTATTATCTTCCTCATTGTAATCCTTTATTGTCAGGTATCCGCTCTGGTAGATCATCGGCAGCGGTTTTTCCACATCGGCCTTATAGTCGACAAACTGTCTCGCTGCATAAAAACGTCCTGTCAGTTCGTCCAGATCCTCGTTCGTATGCCTCAGCAGGCGAACGAGGTAGGTGGGGGTACCGCTCTGAAACCAGTAATCGGCGATGCGTTTCGATTTAAAGGCATTCAGCAAACTGAAGGGATTGTAGACATCCACCAATTCCGGTGCGAAATGATAACCGTCGTATTGCCGTTTCAGCAGCTGTTTCATCTCTTCTGCACTACGCTTGTTTTTCTGTGCCATGGCCTCGATCGGTTCTTCGAAATAGTTTTCCAGTTCTTCCTGCGTGATGCCGCAAAGGGTTTCGAACTGATCGTCCATGCTGATATCCTGCGGCTGATTGAATCCGCTGAATACGCTCACCTGCGAAAATTTGGTCACGCCTGTGAGAAACACAAACTGCAAATGTTCGTCGGCGGCTTTGAAGACGGAATAGAACCCCCTCAGCACATTCCGGTTGCGCTCTTCCA
>CAJKZL010000573.1 GCA_905204385.1 uncultured Odoribacter sp.
AAAGCCATACCATTCCGAAAGCTACAGATAGCCATATCGACCAACCTCCGTGTCTTCCTTTCAAAACCGTTTTCTCCATTTCTTGTCTCATAAATTTTCCAGGTTAGAAAGATTCGTTTTTTCACTAGTATTCGCATTTTTTATCAATAAGGTTTGGAAAATCATCGACAAAAAATTCCCTTATCCGTCACCACCCGCACCAGTCCTGTACGAACACCGTCAAATAAACCAATTTCCACGACATACAGACACCAAGGAATATTATGTGATTTGCATAATTCAAATAATATAATTATATTTGTATAAAAATGGAGTTATGAAGAAAATAGTGAACCCTTTTATTGTGACGGGGAAAATCGATCCGGCCTATTTTTGTGATCGGGAAGAAGAATCGGCCCGTTTGATCCGGTCATTGGATAACGGAAATAATTTGGTGATTATTTCCCCGAGAAGGATGGGAAAGACGGGATTAATTCAGTTTTGTTATGAAAAACCGGAATGGAAAAAAACGTATTACACTTTTTTCATCGACATCTTACATACTTCCAGTCTGAGGGAGTTTACTTATACGCTGGGGAAAGAAATTTATGAAACGTTGCTGCCCCGGAGTAAAAGAATGACTCAACTTTTTATGCAGACGCTGAAATCGATTAGCGGGAAATTCGGTTTCGATCCACTGTCGAATACCCCGACTTTTAGTCTGGAGTTAGGGGATATCGACCGACCCGAATATACGTTGGATGAAATTTTCGTTTATCTTGCCAAAGCCGATAAACCCTGTATTATTGCCATCGACGAATTTCAGCAGATCGCTAAATATCCGGAAAAGAATATCGAGGCTCTGTTGCGGACACATATTCAAAAAATAAGCAATTGCCATTTCATTTTCGCAGGAAGTGAACGGCATATGATGCAAAATATGTTCGTATCTGCTTCACGTCCATTTTACCATAGTGCAGATATGCTCGAACTAAGTGCTATCCCCGACGAGAAATATATTCCCTTCATTGTCGGTAATTTCAATAAATTCGGAAAATCTATTTCCGAAGACACGGCCAAACGGGTATACGCCTTGTTTCAGGGGCATACTTATTATATTCAAAAAACTTTTAATGAAGGTTTTGCAGATACTGAAAACAATAAGGAGTGTACGATTAGTATTCTTCAACAAAGTATCGATAGGCTACTAAGTGACAACGACACCATATTCCGGGAAATCCTTTCCAATATACCGGAACGTCAGAAAGAAGTGTTGTACGCCATTGCAAAAGATGGAGAAGCCCGTCAAGTCACTTCTTCTGCTTTTATTAAACGTCATCGGCTGGCTTCGGCCAGCGCTGTACAATCGGCTATAAAGAAGTTGCTGGATAAAGATTTTATCACAGAAATCAATAAGACGTATTCTCTCACAGACCGTCTTTTTGCTTTGTGGATAAAAACGGTTTACGGAACCGGTTTCCGGTTATAAACAAAACGAGGGTGTCCAAAAAGTATTTGGCACCCTCGATTTATTCGTATCCCTATTGGAGACTGAAATCAAATATCCGATTCTACAAGGGGGTATTTTGCCTTTTTGGACACCCTCTTTTATGACAAAAGGCTTCCCGCAATCTGTCAATCGGCGATCAATTTACGGTAACGCACCCGCTTGGGCTGGATATCGCCAAGCTGTGCACGTTTGTGTTCCTCGTATTCAGAATACGATCCTTCGTAAAAGACCACATTAGAATCTCCCTCGAAAGAAAGGATATGGGTACAGATACGATCCAGAAACCAACGGTCGTGTGAGACGACAACAGCACAACCGGCAAAGTTTTCCAAGCCTTCCTCGAGAGCCCGGAGGGTATTCACATCTATATCGTTAGTCGGCTCGTCGAGCAACAACACATTGGCATCGGCTTTCAGGGTAAGGGCCAGATGAAGGCGGTTTCTCTCCCCTCCGGACAACACTCCGCATTGCTTTTCCTGATCGGCTCCGGAAAAATTAAACCGGGAAAGATAAGCACGTGCATTAATCTCTCTTCCTCCGACCCGTATCGATTCCTGACCGCCTGAGATCACCTGATAAACCGTCTTTTTCGGGTCTATATCCTTGTGCGTCTGATCAGCGTATCCTATCCGCACGGTTAGCCCCACTTCAAATGTTCCTTTATCGATACTTTCCATCCCCAGTATCATTTTAAAGAGAGTTGTTTTTCCAGCCCCATTGGGACCGATAACTCCAACGATACCATTGGGAGGAAGGGTGAAATTCAGATCATCGAACAGCAACTTGGAGCCGAAAGCTTTCGCCACATGTTGTGCTTCTATCACTTTATTTCCTAAGCGGGGACCGTTCGGAATAAAAATTTCAAGCTTTTCTTCTTTCTCCTTCACGTCCTCATCCATCATCCGGTCATAAGCCTTCAAACGGGCCTTACTCTTTGCCTGACGAGCCTTAGGAGCCATACGTACCCATTCCAGCTCCCGTTCCAGCGTCTTCCGGCGTTTGCTGGCCTGTTTTTCCTCCTGTTCCAATCGTTTTGCCTTCTGCTCTAACCAAGAAGAATAATTTCCTTCCCATGGAATTCCCTCACCCCGGTCTAGTTCCAGTATCCATCCGGACACGTTATCCAATATGTAACGATCATGCGTCACGCAAATCACC
>CAJKZL010000574.1 GCA_905204385.1 uncultured Odoribacter sp.
TGATTGCGCCCTACGTGGCGGTAGGAGTCGTCGTTCTGCTCCTCTTCCTGATCATCCGCTTCACCAAACTGCCCCGGCATGCCGATCAGGACCATGCGTTGAACCTGGGCCGCGCCTTGAAACGGATGTTTGCCGTACCCCGCTACCGCGAAGGGGTGATCGCCCAATTCTTCTACGTAGGAGTGCAAATCATGTGCTGGACCTTTATCATCCAGTACGGCACCCGCATCTTTGTCCAGCAGGGAATGGCCGAACAGGAAGCCGAAG
Organism: uncultured Odoribacter sp.; assembly: GCA_905204385.1. Next base: position 268 of record CAJKZL010000574.1, read on the forward strand.
TGCTTTCGCAGCAATATAATATTGTAGCCATGGCCATTTTTTGCGTAAGCCGCTTTGTCTGTACTTTCCTGTTGAAATACTTTTCTCCGGGCAAGCTCCTGATGACCCTGGCCATCGGAGGAGCGTTTCTGACGGCAGGAGTGATCGCCTTTCAGGACATTTGGGGATTATACTGCCTGGTAGGGGTATCGGCCTGTATGTCGCTGATGTTCCCGACCATTTACGGAATTGCCCTGCAAGGGCTGGGCGACGACGCCAAATTCGGTGCCGCCGGCCTTATCATGGCTATCCTGGGAGGCTCCATCCTGCCCCCCCTGCAGGCTGCCCTTATCGACTGCCAAACCCTGTTCGGCATGCCGGCCGTGAACGTATCTTTCATTCTGCCACTGATCTGCTTCCTGGTTATCATCCATTACGGATACCGGAGTTATTCCGTTCACCAGAAAAAAGCCAGCGCCTAGGAACAGCGGACGGGAAGCCGGAAAAAGATACCGTTTCCGGCTTCCCGCCGCTTTTATATCTGATCACTTCTTTTCAAAAGCAAACACATGCCACAAAAAACATACCTCTCCGATAAGGAATTTCTTTCGAAATACCTGCATCTCATCGAATTACAAAACGGAGAACAAAAATTATTACTGACCCCCGATTTGCAGGGCCGGGTATTGACGAGTACCGCCACGGGCGATCGGGGCTATAGTTTCGGATGGCTCAATTACGACCTGATCGCTTCCGGAAAATACCTGCCCCATAGCAATAATTGGGGAGGGGAAGACCGCTTTTGGCTGGGACCCGAAGGAGGACAGTTTTCCCTGTTTTTCAAAAAAGGGACTACCTTCAGTTTTGAAGAGTGGCAAACACCGCCCCTTATCGACACCGCCTCCTGGGAACCGACGGCTCAATCGTCCACCACAGCTTCTTTCCGCAAGGAAGCCTGTCTGGAAAACTGCTCGGGCACTCCTCTGTCCTGTCTTTTAGAGAGAACGGTGATCCTAGAGGAAGTAAGGGAAGAACTGCCCGCCGGCGTCCGTTGCATCAGTTTCCGGACCGAAAACAAGCTGACGAATGCAGGCGACTTCGAGTGGACCACCGAAACCGGGATGCCCTCCATCTGGATACTGGGACAGTTTATCCCCTCGGAACAAAACATCCTTCTTCTCCCCTACCGTCCATCCGCCCAAGCCGTCATCAACGACCGCTATTTCGGACGAATAGACGCGGAACGGCTGAAAGACAACGGAAACGTATTATGGTTCACCGCCGACGGGAAAAAACGGGGTAAAATCGGCATTCCGCCGGAAATGGCCCTCCCCGTAGCCGGCGCTTACGATGCCCTTAACGGCACCCTGACGATCGTAGAATTCAGCCTTCCCCACGAACCGGCCAGCTATGTCAATTCGATGTGGGAATACCAGCAGAATCCTTTCCGGGGAGACGTGTTGAATGCCTACAACGACGGTCCCCTGGAAGACGGCAGCATCATGGGCCCCTTCTATGAGCTGGAATCTTCCTCCCCCGCCGCAGCTCTGCAGCCCGGAGCGTCGGTTCTGCACATACACCGAACCCGGCATTATACCGGACCTTTCGAAGCGCTTGACAGCATTGCAAGGGAACACCTGTTCACGGAACTCCCTCAGCCCGGTAAACTGAAATAAGGAGCCCCCCCCATAGCCGTGCCGAAAGTCCTTTCCGCCTTGCCCAGCAGGACAAAGCCTCTTCCGGAAACCTGAGAGGGAAACTCTCCCTCCATTTCCCGGGAACAGGGAAAAAACATTCGGTACGCATGCATACCTTTAACAATTACTTTTCAATCACCTTTTCATCCCCGTCCCAGACTATCATAACAACACACTTTTAGGATGATTCTGAAATTTTGGTTGTATATTACAAGCGTTTTGTCAGTACAAAAACACCTTTTTCTTCTGGCTGTCCCAAAAATGCAGTAATAAATATTCCATATTTGTGATAGTATCTCCTGCATCGGAATAATTTCCCCAGATTTTTCTTTACACGAAATTTGGGTTACAACCAATATTACATATAAAAAAATTTGGTACCTTCAGCCCAGTATATACTTTTTCCGGATCACCATTCTTTTTATCACAAGAGATGAAACAAACGATAAAAAGTAACCCTATTCCCCTTACCATATCCTATTCACTTTCTATTAAAACCTTTCCTATATTTCGTAAAAGCAGCTCCGCTTACCTCCGATCCGTCCGCAACTCCATAAAATTCAGGGACTTTTAAGAAAATATGCAGTCGAAAAAAGACAGCAGATTTTCTTTTCTTCTTCGGTAAAAGCCAGGATTTGATTCATCCGTCCAGCATTTCGCGCATCAGTCCTACAAACTTAGTATAAATTTCGTTTTT
>CAJKZL010000575.1 GCA_905204385.1 uncultured Odoribacter sp.
CATTTCGACCTGTTGCGGCTGTTCGGTAAGTCGTTCGCGATGGATCCCGATGCCGAAGCAATCCCCTATGTCACCACTTATGGAAAGGAGCAGACACCCCGCAGCACGGTAAATCAAGTGGTGGAACTGGCTTTGAAAGATTTGCATGAGGCGGTGGCCTGTCTGGAGAACGATCCTATCCTGATCGATGGGTACAAGACCGAAAACATTTATTTGCTTTATCGTCAGAACCGTATGAATTACCTGGCGGCCCGGGCATTGATGGCTCGCATCTATCTGTACCGGGGAACGGAGTCGGACCGGAAACAGGCCCTCGCTATTGCAGATAGCCTGATCGACGATCAGAATATCGTCAGGTTGTTGATGTCCAATCAAATGAGCGGTAACCGGATCCTGTCGACGGAACTCTTTTTTAATCTTTACAAGGATAATCTGGTGGAGATGTACGAGAATAGTTTTATGCCGGCATACAATTCGGACGGTAGTTTAAGATTAACGAACAAATATGCACAAACCCAGAAAGTTATCGGTGAAATTTTCAACACCGCTCAATGGGGAACTCAGAAAGACGGGAGGTTAAGGTATCAGTTTGAAGCGGTCGGCGGCTTTTATTTCCTGAAGAAATACGACTGGCGCACCGGGGATGTGCAGCCTGCAAATTGCAGGGTTCCCATGTTGCGGCTGAGTGAGATGTATTACATTTCTGCCGAATGTACGGAAGATATCGACAAAGCCATCGACAGGCTGGAAGAAATCTGGAGAGCCAGAGGATATGGATATCCCGGCCTGGGAATCACCACCCACGAGGATGTGATGGAATTTATCGCCCAGGAATACCGGCGTGAGTTTTATGGCGAAGGGCAGCTATTTTTCTGGTATAAGCGGAATAATTACACTTCCATTCCGAATAGTAAGGTGGATATTTCCAATCGGCTGGAAGAAGTATATGTGCTTCCGATTCCGGAAGACGAAGAAAACTATGGTAAATAATAAAGGCTGAAGGTTATGAAAAATATTTTTTATGGTGTAAGCATTTTGTTGATTTTGTTTACGTTGTTTTCCTGTGAAAAGGATGAACAGTATGATTATGCGGGAGGCAATCAGGTGTATTTTGCAACCACCGCCGATAGCAGTACTTATTCCTTTGCCATAAAGAGCAGTTCGGTCCACGAGGACGTGGCCCTCATTCCGGTGGCTGTGTCGGGGATTGCTGCCGACATCGATCGGGAAATTAAAATTGAGGTGGTTGCCGAGGGTACTACTGCCCGCGAAGGTGTAGATTTTGCTTCAGGCGGACATTTCCGACTGGAAAAAACGATACTGAGGAAAGGGGAGATCGAAACCCATATTCCGGTGACCGTTTTCCGTCAAAAAAGCATTGCCGGAAGTGAAGTGGTGGTATGGCTGAGGATTGTTCCGGATGAAAATTTCCTGGGGAATATGGGAGAGGATTTTCTCATTCATAAGTTTAAGATCAACGATATCCTGACCAAGCCGGATAATTGGGATACTTATATCCGGCGATATTTCGGAGAATACGGGCCGGTGAAATATCAGTTTATCATTGATCATTTAGGCCGCTATGATTTTCGCGAAACCGGGGATGACCCTGTAGCTAAAGCCGAGATGGCTTATTTTAAGGATAAGCTTAAAACTTATCTGATTGAATACGAGCAGGAAAACGGACCTTTGTATGAGGAAGGAAATGTAAGAGTAACTTTTTAAACGATAGGGATGATGAAAACTTTCAGAAATATAATGATGGGCCTGGGGATGTGCAGTTTATTGACCGTGCAATCCTGTTATAAAGATAAAGGCGATTACGATTACCGGGACATTGGGCAGGTGGTTGTCGAACAACCCATGGGTGTAACCGAAAGCAGTGTTTCACAGATCGTCATGCAAGACGATACGCTTCGGGTGGTACCGGTATTGAAGTTAACGAACATTGCAGAGGAAGATCTGGAATTTTTATGGGATCTGGCGCCTGCCAATTCCAAAGACCCGGTATTTGAAGAATTGTCCCGTGAAAAAGTACTGGAGGTGGTGTGCAAAGCGGCTGCCAATAAATATGACCTGAGGTTCCGGGCAACGGATAAACATACCGGGGTGAGTACTTATGCTTATTATAATTTGGTGGTCAATTCGGTCACTACCCGTTGTTTATTGCTATTGTGCAAGGCCGGAGGGAATCAATTCGACATTTCTTCCTGTCCTATACAACCCACTCGGGGCGAAGTAGGGAAAGACTTGTATAGCACGCGGAATGGAAGTTTGCTTCAGGATATGCATAAGTTAGTCTATTGAAATAACATCCATGGGGAACAGTTTTTGTGGGGCTTGCAAAAAAAAGGGGGAGTCACTCTGAGTGCTTTCGACCTGACCTATCATGGAGATGCAGGAGAATGGTTTTTTGAAAAGCCGGAAGTGATCCGTCCGACCAATATTTACGGAGATGTGGATGGGAACGATTATTTCTTCTTATCGGATGGGGGGCTTTATTATTTGGACAATGAGCTGGCCCCTCCTTTTAAAGCGCGGATGCGGGAATAAGTTTCCGATGATCGGGGTTATGAGGTGGAAGCTGCTGCGAATGTCGCTGTCCGTAAAAGGCGCCGTTATGCTTTCTGGGGTAAG
>CAJKZL010000576.1 GCA_905204385.1 uncultured Odoribacter sp.
AAAGACGACGGAAGTGCCGACCAAAAAGACGGAAGCTTTGCTGAAGCGATGTTAAGATCGCCCCGGTTCATCGGAGTAGACTACCAAAATAACTTACTAATCGTCGAATCGGGCGAAAACAATGGAAATGCTGCTATCGGCCGCATCCGCCTGGCCAACGAAAAAGAGGATAAAGTAATCACCCTCACTACAGCTGTCGACGGAGGTGGTTTGTGCATGACGGCCGACCGCAAACGAATGTATATCTATGGTCATAATAAAAAAATCTACAAACTGGACGTCGAAAAAAATTACAAAATCGAACTATATAAAAATCTGGAAACCGAATGGACGAAACTGGGGCTAGGCAGTACCCGCATGTTCGGAGTCGGAGTGGATGAACATGAAAACATATTCTTCAGGACCAACCTCGGACATATGGTCCGCATAGATCATGAAACTAAAGAAGCTCAAATGATCTACAAAGAAGAGGCTACAGGACAAAACTCTTTCTTCGCCTATAATCCCGTGGACAAGAAAATCTATTACATCCTGAACTGGGGAGAACTCCGGCGGCTGGATCCGAATGCCGAAGGCTATCCCAGCGAGAGAGTTGCCGGAGCCGCAGCAGCAGGGCATAAAGACGGTTATGGAGAAGCCGCCAGTTTTACCCAGCCCCGCGGAAGTGCGATTTACATTGCCGAACTCAACGGCAAACGCATCCGCAAAGTCACTCCGGATACTTATGTTTCCACTTTTGCCGGCACGGGCGAAGCAGGATGGAAGGACGGTAAACCCGAAGAAGCCAAGTTCAAGCGTCCCTGGGGCCTCACTGCCGATGCCAACGGATTTGTATATGTGGCAGATATGGACAACCACCGGATCAGAAAGATCGCAGTTGAATAATTCCTGTTTACTTAAATCTTAATCCAATGAAAATATCGATCATTTTCAACCTGTTTTTTATCTGTCTCAGCATGCTGGAAAGTTATGGACAGGATAAAGAAGCAACTTATTATACGGTTTCCGGAAAAGTAATGGAAAACGACGGAAGCCTCCTTCCCGGAGTGTCCATATATATCAAAAACGAACCCGGAGTGGGAGTCATTACTACGGTAAACGGACAATTCACCATAAAAGTGCCTAAAAACGAACAACTGGTATTCTCGTTCGTCGGTTACAAAAAATATGAATATCTGGTAACCAAAAATATCTCGGGCCTCAAGGTAGTGCTGGAAGAAGAAAAACAACATCTCGAAGAAGTGGTCATCGTAGGTCATGGTGAACAAAAGAAAGCCAGCGTGGTCGGCGCTATCAGCACCATTAACGTCGAACAACTACAGATTCCTTCCTCTTCCATTTCAAACATAATCGGGGGACGCATTCCCGGAATCATCAGCGTTACCCGCAGTGGTGAACCGGGAGATGATTTTTCCGAATTCTGGGTCCGGGGAATCAGCACTTTTGGAGGAGGTGAAGGAGCCCTGGTCTTAATCGATGGCGTAGAAGGTAACCTGAACGATCTCGATCCTGCCGATATTGAAAGCTTTTCCGTATTAAAAGACGCATCGGCCACGGCAGTATACGGTGTAAGAGGAGCTAACGGAGTAATCCTGGTGACCACCAAGCAAGGCACGGCCGGAAAGATCAACATCAATCTGAAAACCTCCGCCACACTCTCCTACTCACCCCGCATGCCCAAATACCTCAGGGCCTATGATTATGCCCGTCTGGCTAACGAAGCCAGGGAAGTCCGGGGATTATCCTCCCGCTATGACGAGGTAGAACTGGAAATCATCCGCAACCATATGGACCCCGACCTTTATCCTGACGTGGACTGGAGAGAGGTAATCCTGAAAGACTTCACCTGGAACAATCAGCATTATCTCAGCGTGTCGGGAGGGGGAGCCACAGCCCGCTATTTTTTAAGTGCAGGTATCCAAAATAAATCGGCAGTATTCAAGGAAGAAAGCATCAATAAATACAATACCAACGTCAACTGGCATAAGTATACTTTCAGAGCCAATGTCAGCGCCAATCTAACCAAAACTTCCATTGTCAACCTGGCCCTGGACGGCACCATTGTAAAACAAAACAGCCCGGGATACGGAGACGACAATAATGCACTGTGGACCGCACAATCCAACCTCACCCCGGTAACGGTACCTGTCAGATATTCCAATGGCCTGCTTCCAGCTTACGGCAGCAACGACAATCAAATTTCTCCCTATGTACTGCTGAATTATACCGGCTTTAAAACCACCCAGAGAAATACCATGAAAGTGAATTTCGGCCTGAACCAGGATCTGGGATTTTTGCTCAAAGGTTTAAAAGCAAATGCTTTGTTCTCTTTCACCAATAATTCCAACCACGTCGTGAATCGCTATAAGATCCCGTCCTTGTATAAAGTACTGGGACATTACAACGACGGTAGCCTGGTGATGGCGAAAACGGTAAACGAAGTAGCTATGTCCTACAAAAAAACGGCTAATATCGATCGTACCTATTATTTTGAAGGCAGACTCAACTATGCCCGAACATTCGATCGTCACCGCGTGACCGGATTGCTGCACATTTATATGCAGGACTTTCAGGATTCTAAAGCCGCCAACGAAACTGCCGCCATCCCCAAACGCTATCAGGCTTTGTCGGG
>CAJKZL010000577.1 GCA_905204385.1 uncultured Odoribacter sp.
ACAGGATATTCGGCGATACCGTAATCCTCGATTCCGGCATGACGAGCTGCTATGGCAACAGCGTCTTCCAGGCCTCCCAAAACATCCACCAAACCCAGCCGAAGCGCATCTTCGCCCGTCCATACTCTACCCTGGGCGATGGCGTCGAGCTGATCCCGGGAGAAACCCCGTCCGGCCATCGCCCGGCTGAGGAATGTTTCGTGCCCCTGGTTAACGTAGTTCTGGAGTACATTCCGTTCATAGGCAGTGAGAGGACGCGAACTGATGGGCAGGGGCAACGGGTAGCTACCTCCGAAATCGCTGTGTTCATTGGTTTTTACTACATCGGTGTTTATCCCCAATTTGTCGTGTATGAGTTTTTCACCGCTGAAAAACATGCCGAATATGCCGATAGAACCGGTCAGGGTGGTCGGTTCGGCCACAATGGTATCGGCTGCACAAGAGATGTAATATCCTCCCGAAGCCGCAACGTTGGCCATGGAAACGATCAAGGGCTTACTTTCAGCGGCCAGGACGGTTTCGCGCCAGATGATGTCCGACGTCAATGCACTGCCTCCCGGAGAGTTTACACGCAATACGATGGCTTTGACGTTTTTATCTTCCCTGGCTTTGCGGATCGTTTTGGCCAATTCCGGTCCGATGGAATTGGAGGATTGCTCCATGCCGATTTCGCCCTGGGCATAGACAATGGCGATTTTGTCCGGACTAAAAGAAGCGGGAGTGGGAACCTCTGCATTCTGATACTCGGTGAGGAGAATTTGGTTGAGTTTCTGACTGGGGCTAAGGGCACATTTTTCCCTCAGTATGGCGAGCATTTGATCCTCGTAAACCGTCCCGTCGAAATATCCCAGGGCTTTTAATTTTTCCGTCGTGTAAAAATTAAAGCGGTCGGTGAGTGCTTCGATGCTGTCCCGGGGGATATTCCGGCTCTCGGAAATCCCTTTCACGATAGTCCCCCAGGAAGAGTCGAGGTATTTTTTCACCTGCTCGCGGTTGGCATCGCTCATGTGATCTGAAATGAAGGGCTCGACGGCCGATTTGAATTTACCGACTTTTACCACCTCGGGCTGAATGCCCAGTTTGGATAAAGTTTCTTTGTAAAAGGAGATGCTGCTGCTCATTCCGGTCAGCAGCAGCGGTGTTTCCGGATTTACGTAAATTTTATCTGCTGCTGTGGCTAAATAATAGCTTTTTTGCGAATATCCCAGATTGGAATAACTGAGGATAAATTTTCCGCTTTCCTTGAATTGTAAAAGAGCGTTCCGGATTTCTTCCGTAAATGCCAGGGCTCCGAAATTTCCCTGTATGTCGGTGAGGTCCAGAAAAATACCGATAATCCTGCTATCTCCGGCTGCATTTTTGATGCTGCCGAGGATTTTATTCATTCCCAGGTTTTTCTTGGGAGTAAGGGAAAATAAGTCGATATTGTCCAGAGGATTGTCTGAAGTACGGTCGAGTATTTCACCGTTCAGCCGGATGGTTAAAATACTATTCTCTTTTACGCTGACCGTTTTTTGCGATAAACTTCCTATCACTCCGATAATAAAGGCGAAAACAAAGAACATCATAATGTTAACGATCACAATTCCGGTAATGGTAGCGAGGGTGTACTTCAGAAAACTTTTCATATTAACGATTTAATATCAAACAACTTTTACAAATGTAGCCATATAATTTATTTACGCCAATATCTGTGAATAGTTATTTGCTTTATTTATTCTGATTTTGCCGTTTTTTGGCGAGTTTTTGTATCTTTGGACATATTTCGAAAAAATGCTCCGGAACTGCGAAGCCGGTCCCGGTGATTGTTGAAATGCTGTAACTGAATATACTATGAGCAGATTTGTGATAACCGGTGGACGGCGTTTGAAAGGGGAGTTGAACCCTCAGGGGGCCAAAAACGAGGCTTTGCAGGTGATTTGTGCCTGTTTGCTGACCCAGGAAGAAGTGACCATTGCGAATGTTCCGGAGATATTGGATGTGTTGAAGCTGATCGAATTGCTGGAAGGGATGGGGGTGAAAGTGAAGCATCCGTCCCATGGGGTGTTTGTTTTTCAGGCTTCGGATATCGATTTTGGTTATTTTGAAACGGAAGATTTCTATGCGAAAGCGGTCAGCCTTCGGGGATCCATTATGATATTAGGGCCTTTGCTGGCCGTTTATGGGTGTGGGATTATTCCGAAGCCCGGAGGGGATAAAATCGGAAGACGGCGTCTCGATACCCACTTCCTGGGTTTTGAAAAGCTGGGAGCTACTTTTGATTACAATAGTTCGGAAGGCTATTTCCGGGCATCGGCCGATAAGCTGAAGGGTTGTTATATGTTGCTGGACGAAGCTTCGGTTACGGGAACGGCAAATATCATTATGGCCGCCGTATTGGCCGAAGGAGTGACCACCATATACAATGCCGCTTGCGAGCCTTATATTCAGCAATTGTGTATTATGCTCAACGCGATGGGGGCCCGTATTTCCGGGATAGCCTCTAATCTGTTGACCATCGAAGGTGTGAAAGAACTGAAGGGATGCCACCACCGCTGCTTGCCGGATATGATCGAGGTGGGGAGTTACATCGGGTTGGCGGCCATGACACGGTCGGAGATTACGATCAAAGAGGTGAATCTGCGGCAGCTGG
>CAJKZL010000578.1 GCA_905204385.1 uncultured Odoribacter sp.
AAAGCCTGCCTTTACAACTGTTTAATTATGGAGGAGCGTGGCGATATATTGGCTTGTGGAGCCGGAACGACGACGAAAATCACCTATCCGGAAGACCTGATAACAGCCGAGAAAATGCTGAACAATAAACTGAAGGCCCGATGAAAATACCCTTATGTATATTGTTCCTGGGATTTCTCGTCTGTCCACTTTTCTCACAGCAAAGAGTCCGTTATCAAGCCTCATTGTCCGGACAAGCAGCCACCGAACGTACCTTGCCTTTCTGGGCGACTACCGGCCGTTACGGAATGGTCCCCGACAGCCGCGGAAGCCTGCTGCAGGCAGGCATTTTTTCGGATTACAATCCATTAAAATCCTTTCAATGGGCATTTGGAGCCTCGGGAGCAGGCTATTTAACCCAAGAGAAAAACAAAATCATCCTGGACGAATTATACCTGAGCGTCAAATGGAAAAAACTCAGCCTCGACCTGGGGATGAAACACCCGGAAGAAGAATACGAAGGCCTCTCCTCGCAAAACGGAAATATCGTTTTCTCCGGCAATAGCCGTCCTCAACCGGGCTATCTGCTGAAATCGGAATATATATCGCTACCTCTGACAAAAGAGATCCTGGCGGTTCGGTACGAACTGGGAGACTACCTCCTGATCGATAAACGCTATGTCGACAAAACCAGGCTACACCATAAATCTCTCTACCTGCGGATCAGTCCCTGGCATCGGCTGGACATCCACGTGGGCCTCGAACATTGGGCGCAATGGGCGGGAACGTCCCCCCTTTATGGCAAACAACCTGACTCCTTCCGGGATTATGTCAAAATTTTCGGAGCCCTGGCAGGAGGAGAAGATGCCACTCTTAGCGACAACCTGAATGCTCTGGGCAACCATTTAGGACGGGAACATCTCCGCATTGACTACAAAGCTAAACGTCACACCTTATCTTTCTACCACGATATTCCTTATGAAGATGGTTCAGGCACCCGCTTTGCCAATTTTCCGGACGGAACCTGGGGAATTTGCCTGCAGGCACAGGACAAAATCCAATGGATCAACGGCATAATGTACGAATTTATTTATACGAAAAAGCAGTCCGGCTCTCGCCACGACCGTCCCGCTACCGAAGAAGAAATAGCGGACCAGGATCCCCATTCCCACACTTACGGCAGAGTGGTAATCGGCGGTAATGACAATTATTTTAACAACGGAGAATATCAAAGCGGATGGACCTATTATGGACGTACGGTCGGAACGCCTTTTATCACCCCTAAAGCCCGCAATGAAGAAGGCATCACTTTGGGCGTCTATAACAACCGCATAACAGCCCATTACTTAGGAATTAAAGGATATATCGCTAAAAAGCTTCCTTACAAACTTAAACTCTCTTATAGTAAAAATTATGGTACTTATGGTACTTCATTAGCCAATAAACCCGAACAGTTCTCTTTCGGCCTGGAAACCGCACTACTTCGTAAAGCTGATTTTCCGCTGCATCTCGATCTGGGCCTGTACGGAGACTATGGTAAACTTTTTAGCAATAATTTCGGAATATCACTAAAGATCAGCAGAAATGGCACATTTTGACCATAAACAAATCCGACATGTCCTTATCCGAACCCCCAACTACATCGGAGACACCATCAACATCACCCCCTGCCTGCAACTGGTGAAACAGGAATATCCAGAAGCGAAGATTACAATCATATGTCCGGATCTGGTAGCCGATGTCTTCAAATATGACCGCCGCATCACCCAGTGCATCGTCTTTCCCCTTTCCCGTCGGAAAAAATGGTCTACGTATCGGTACATCCTGAAATCGATCCGCGCATCAAAAGCAGATCTGAGTATCAATTTCATCAACACTTTCATTTCCGCCCTGCTCTTCAAACTTGCCGGCGTAAAATACAATATCGGTTATAATCACGAAGGCCGCGGTTTTTTACTCGATTTCAAACCCAGGTTAAATCGCAACAAACATTATATCAATCGGTATGCTAGCTTATTCAATGAGTTTCTGAACAATAAGTATACCTACCTGCCGGATTTGTATCTTCCCGTCAGCGGAATAAAAACGTTCGATTTTCCCAATACCGGGAAAACGATAGCCTTTTACCCCGGAGGCCTTAACAAAAGTCCCCGGAATTATCCGCCGGAGTACGCCATACAACTGATACACTTATTGCAACAGCATCAGTTCAACGTAGTACTCATCGGCGACCGAAATGACAACCTGCAACAAGAAGAATACTTCAAACGGACAGGAAGCGGTAACATTATCAATCTAACGGGAAAAACCAGCGTCGGGGACTTATTCAACACCATTTCCCAGGTCGACTTGCTGATTACCATCGATTCAGCAGCCATGCATGCCGCCGCCGCTTTAAAAACTCCCTTCATCGCTTTAATGGGATTATCTACCAGTCCTACTTCCACCATCGTTCCTAAAGTGGATTTCGGCACCATTCTGAAAATTGAAAACCATATGATCCGGGAAGAAGATTATATCAAAAATATCACCCCCGAAAGGATCCTTCAGGAAGTGGTTCAACGGCTCGGTAACCCAATTAAAGCCGAGATGATTTCGGTCTCCTGCAGCTGATAATAAATGTCGTTGTAAAAATACCCCATTGCCAGG
>CAJKZL010000579.1 GCA_905204385.1 uncultured Odoribacter sp.
GTTCCGTAAAAATATCTACATTATGAATCAATACCGATGCTCCGGGAGTAAAATAAGAACGCGCTTTCGACAATCCTCCTCCGGTATCGAGCAAAAGTTCCCTTTCATCCGACAGGATCAGATCCGGATCCGAAGCATACTCCCGTTTCAAAAAAGCTTCTATGAGATCGGCAAAATGATGCACGTTTATCACAATTCTCTTGATCCCCGCCTCCCTCATCTTAGCGATAACATGCGCCAACAAAGGCTTTCCCCCCAACTCCACTAAAGCCTTGGGGCGATCGTCGGTCAAAGGTCGTAACCGGGTACCAAGCCCGGCAGCAAATATCATCCCGTCCATGATCTTATTCGTCGATAAAAGATTTACTCTTTTTCCCTGTCCGGTCGTCTGCCCTGTGGCCGGCTGCTCCCTCTTCCACTATCATTTCCTTAAACATTGATCATCTTATTCTTGATGGCATACATCACCAAGGCTGCCGTATTCCGGCAACCGGTCTTACTCAGCAAATTGGCCCGGTGTTTATCGACCGTACGCTTACTGATGAAAAGCTTATCGGCAATTTCCTGATTGGAAAGTCCCAGACAAACATGATAAAGAATTTCCAATTCCCGTTCTGAAATCTCATTATCCGGAATATCCGTTTCGGTCTTATTGCCTTCCCGCATATTATTCAGAATATGAATCAGCAATTCTTCCGAGAAATAATTCTCTCCGGCAGCTACTTTATGAATGGCTGCAATTACCTTTTCGATTCCCGAACTCTTCAATACGAATCCCTTCACTCCGGCATCCACCATTTTATAATAATATTGCTCATCTCCATACATCGACAAAACAATAATCTTCAAATCCGGACGCAAGCGCAAAGCCGTCTCCGTCGCTTCTATTCCATTCATCCCGGGCATCTCGATATCCATCAGCACCACCTCACAATCCATCAGGGAGAGATTTTCGATAAACTCTTTTCCATTAGAAGCCTCGTAAATCTGACGAACAAAATCCTGAGTAGACAACAATAATTTCAGGCCTTCCCGAAATAATTTATGGTCGTCGACAATACAAATTTTGATTTTCTTTAAAGCTTTACCTTCCATGTTCGTTGCTTCTGATTACGGATAACAAAGATAGAATAAAAAGTAGAAAATGTCAAAACCCCTTAAAAGGTTATCCGGCCTTAATGAAAGCATTGGCCCTCATCCCCTTGCCCCGTTCGCTTACTATCTCGATGTCGCCATTGCCCGATTGCAGGCGGTAGCGCACATTATTCAAGCCCATTCCCTCATGTTTCGAGACGCCGTTGACATCGAACCCGATCCCGTTGTCGGAATATTCCAGGTATAACACCCCTTCCTCCAATTGCAAATCGATGGTGATACCGGTTGCAGCCGCATGTTTCAGGGTGTTATTGATCAATTCACAGATCACCCGGTATAAAATCACTTCCACATTATAACTGAAACGCTCTTCATGCATATTGGTAGTAAAGCAAATCTTAAAATCGTCCCCTTGCCTCATCCGTTTGATAAACGCTTCGACAGCATCCTTAAGCCCGAAATAATTCAGGATGTGCGGACTGATATTGGCAGAGATATCCCTTACCCCACTGACGGCTTCGTCGACGGCCTGCCGGAGGTTTTGTTTGATTTTATCGTTCACCGCCGCCTGATTGTTGCCGTCGAGGCCCGACACCAGCATTTTGATCACACTCAGCATTGGTCCCTAGCCGTGATGCAGTTCTTTTGCAAACCTCTGCCTTTCCTGTTCTTCGGTCCGGATGACCGCCGCCAATACCCGCTTCTCCGTTTCCCTCCTTATTTCATCCAGGCGGCGCATAAACTGGAAAATCTTGCGGATATAGAAAACGCCGATCAGCAACACCAGCGATATGATAAATGCCAGCCACCGCTGTACGATCTGCATCTGATCTTCCATTTCGGGATAGATCGTCGGCCAAAGTTCAAAAACACGGGACACCGCCATAAGCAAAAAACCGATCGAAATCAATATCCAGGAAGAGTTGAACTTGGTGCGTTTAAACATGCTGATCGCGATTGCCGCAGCAGCCACCTGAATAAAAAGAGAAATATATTCCAGAATAATCGATAACATAATCTATTCGCATTAAAATTTCTGAAACGGGCAACGATACGGCACATGCTTCTTCGAAACGCTCTCCCCTGACGCCCGAGCCTAAAACGGATAACCGATAGCTATATTGAATACGGATTTTTTAAAACCTCCGTTGTGATTAAACAAAACAAAACGTTGACCGGCAGGCAAGGCCGGATCCTGCAGCTTGATCCCTAAATCGAAACGCAAAAGGAAAAAGGTGACGTCCAGCCTCAACCCCATCCCCGTGCCTATGGCGATCTGTTTATAGAAATCGGAACTGAGCTTGGTGCCCGCCCGGTTTTCATATTTATTGATGTTCCAGACATTGCCTGCATCCAAAAACAAGGCTCCTTCCAACAGCCAGAATAATTTAAACCGATATTCGATATTTGCTTCCATTTTGAAATCTCCCACATTATTGGGAAATTTATCTCCCGAAACATAAGCGCCCGGCCCCAGCGTCCGCGATTGCCACGCCCGAATCCCATTGGCCCCGCCGCAATAAT
>CAJKZL010000580.1 GCA_905204385.1 uncultured Odoribacter sp.
TGCTCCGGCAGCAGCCATATCTCGAGTGAAGCGGTCCGAGAGGTCCGAGTTGGGGGCGTAGGCGACTATGCAACGGCTTCCATTGCCGCATAAGCTGGCTTCTTTGCCGTCTGCATTGAAGTAGCGCATCCGGATATCGTAGTCCGGGCAATCTTCGAGCAACATCAATCCATCGGCTCCGATGCCGAATTTACGGTCGCATAAACGATGAACCATCGAAGGGGCCAAATCGTATAAATGAGAACGGTTGTCTATGATTATAAAGTCGTTACCCGCTCCTTGGTATTTTTGAAACTTAATATACATAATGTGATGTTAACCTTTGCTAATTAAGAGTTTCTTAATATTTTCCTGGCAAAGATATTGTTAGTATTGTAACTGACAAATAGAATTGAAGAAAGTAACAAATTTAAACCCGAAAAGATATGAAAATAACAAAGATTATTTTTCCGATGGTGTTAGGACTTGCAGGTGGTCTGATGGCAGTGTTTATTGCTGAGGGCTTTAAAAGCGAGAAGAATCTGCCTGCATTGCAACATGAAATAGTAGGCCCGGGTATAACCCGTCCTGTGGTCCATCAGCCTCAGGAACAAGGACTTTTTGGCAGTGCTGGTAGCGTTGATTTACGGGAAGCTGCCAAAAAGACAGTGCCCGCGGTAGTCAATGTAACCCCGGTACAAATAGGCCGCGTGTAATATGGTAATCCCCTGGATTTCTGGTTTGGCGGTGGAAGGGCCCAGGTGCGGGAAGAACCTATCGATATGGTAATCGGGTCCGGGGTAATTATCACTTCGGATGGTTATATCATTACCAATAATCATGTGGTTGCCAAGAGTGATAAAGTGATGGTGACGTTGAACGATAAGCGGAAGTTCGAGGCCAAATTGATCGGAACGGATCCGGATACGGATATTGCCCTTTTGAAAATCGATGCCACTGATTTGCAGCCGATAGAATATGGGAATTCCGATGATGTAGTGCTGGGAGAATGGGTATTGGCTGTCGGGAATCCTTATAATCTGACTTCTACGGTAACTGCCGGTATTATCAGTGCAAAGGCCCGTGGATTGGGAGGAAAGATGAGTCTGGAGTCTTTTTTGCAGACGGATGCTGCTGTGAATCCCGGAAATAGCGGGGGCGCATTGGTCAATGCCAAAGGCGAATTGATCGGAATCAACACGGCCATTCAATCGCCGACAGGGAGTTACTCCGGCTATTCTTTTGCCGTTCCGGTGAATGTGGCCCGCAAAGTGGTGAGCGATTTGAAGGAATTTGGCAAGGTGCAGCGGGCTGTGCTGGGTATACGCATGGGAGAACTGAATCCTGAAGCAGCGCAGAAGATGAAGTTGAAAGAAACTTCGGGCATTTACGTTAGCGAAGCGATGAAAGGAGGAGCTGCGGACAAAGCCGGAATCAAAGAAGGCGATGTTATCCGTAAAATCAATGGATATGAAGTGGTCACCGTACCACAATTGACGGAACAACTGGGACAATATACTCCTGGTAATACCATTCAGGTAACTTTGAGTCGGGATGGAAATGAAAAGGTTGTCGACGTAGTGCTTCAAAGTACTTTCGGAGACCTTGCAGTAAATGCCGATACCGGAATTTTAGGGGCTCAGGTCGTTCCCTTGACCCGGGAGGACCAGTATCGTTACCGGCTGAATAAAGGCGTGAAGATCAGTGAACTGAAAAACGGCAAATTTAAGTCGGCAGGTTTATCGGCAGGGTATATTATCGTGAAGATCAACGATACGGTGATTTACAATAGTGAGGACCTGGAAAGAGCGATCAAATCTGCGGGCAGTGAAGGCGTTTTTGTTACTGCCGTCAGTCCCCGCGGACGCGTAGAATATTTCGCTTTTTCTTTGGTGGATTAAAAAATGTTAATATAGTAAGATTGTTGAAATTAACAAATTGGTAAATGAATAAAAAACCATACCTTTGCGACACGTTTGCAGTGGTATAAAAAGATAGTATGAGACAACTAAAAATCACAAAATCAATAACCAACAGGGAAAGTGCATCTCTGGATAAGTATTTGCAGGAAATCGGTAAGGAAGATTTGATTACCGTTGAAGAGGAAGTGGAACTGGCCCAGAGAATCCGGAAGGGAGACCAGAGGGCTTTAGAGAAGTTGACCCGAGCTAACCTGAGGTTTGTTGTTTCCGTGGCTAAACAATATCAGAATCAAGGTTTGAGTCTGCCCGACCTGATCAATGAAGGGAATCTGGGTTTGATCAAAGCGGCTGAGAAGTTCGATGAAACCCGCGGTTTTAAGTTTATTTCCTATGCCGTATGGTGGATACGGCAGTCCATACTGCAAGCTGTGGCCGAACAGTCGCGCATTGTACGCTTGCCCTTGATTCAGGTAGGTTCTTTGAACAAGATCAATAAGGCATACTCCCGGTTCGAGCAGGAAAACGAGAGACGGCCTTCTCCGGAAGAGTTGGCTGATTCCCTGGATTTGCCGGCCGAAAAGGTGGCCGATACCCTGCGGGTTTCCGGACGCCATATTTCAGTGGATGCTCCATTTGTCGAAGGCGAAGACAATAGCTTGCTGGATGTGCTGGTCAATGACGATTCGCCTGTAGCCGATCGTACGCTGATCAACG
>CAJKZL010000581.1 GCA_905204385.1 uncultured Odoribacter sp.
AAGATGTGTGAAAGCTTCAACCTTCAGTATGGTACGAATTACATTGCCGTGATGCCTACCAACCTGTATGGTCCGAATGATAATTTCCACCTGGAGAACAGTCATGTTCTTCCCGCCATGATCCGCAAGATTCATCTGGCTAAATGTCTGAATGAGGGGGATTGGGAGGCTGTTCGGAAAGATATCGGTTTACGTCCTGTAGCAGGTGTGAAGGATAGTAATTCCGAGGCTGAGATATTGAGCAAGCTGGCAGAGTTCGGCATTACTCCTGAAGCGGTGACGCTTTGGGGTACCGGCAGACCCATGCGTGAATTTTTGTGGAGTGAGGAGATGGCTGATGCGAGTGTTCATGTATTGTTGAATGTGGATTTCAAAGATACTTATGCCGAAGGGTGCGGAGACATTCGTAACTGCCACATCAATGTCGGTACAGGGAAGGAAATCAGTATCCGTGAAGTTGCTGAGAAGATCATGAAAGAAATCCGGTTTGAAGGTGAACTTCGATGGGATAGTTCTAAGCCCGACGGTACAATGCGTAAACTGACGGATGTATCTAAACTTCATAATTTAGGCTGGCATCATAAAGTGGAGATCGATGAAGGGATTCAGCGACTTTATAAATGGTATTTGAAAGGTGTTTGATTATATATTAGGGAATAAATGGAGAATATAACATAGAGGGTGAGAATGGTTAGTACTGCCGAGCGAACTTTATATGACGGACGAAAATGCGGCGTATATAATAAATGAAATTAAGAAATTGATTCATCGGTAGCACAACCGATTTACAATTTATCCCATCGTGAGAGACTCGAATAAGACCTGCCCCTTCGGGGGCGGGAGACGTGTGGACATATGAAATCTTTACGGTGACAGGCAGGATATCGCCTTGAATGGCAGGGACAGTTTGAACATCGGATCCTGCCGGGTGTATGGGCGACCGGGAAGCGGAAACGGGAGGGGATTTACGGAATACGATTTGTAAGAATGAGTAAAATCAGTTAACTTTGCAAGTTAGATATTCGAAGTAAATAAAATGAAGGGAAAACAGGAAGAAGAAGGACAGATCGCTATTTACGGAGCACGTGAACACAATCTGAAAAATATAGATTTAACCATTCCACGGAACAGCCTGACGGTGATCACCGGTTTGAGCGGAAGCGGTAAATCCTCGTTAGCTTTCGATACGATATATGCAGAAGGACAACGCCGGTACATGGAGACGTTTTCTGCTTATGCGCGACAGTTTTTGGGGGGCATAGAACGGCCGGACGTGGATAAAATCACCGGGTTGAGTCCCGTGATTTCCATCGAACAGAAAACCACCAATAAAAATCCGCGTTCTACGGTGGGGACGACTACAGAGGTGTATGATTTCCTGCGCCTGCTGTTTGCACGGGCAGGTGAGGCCTACTCGTATGCAACGGGGAGCAGGATGGTGAAGTATACCGATGAGAAGATCATTGAATTGATACAGGAAAACTTTGCCGGACAGAGAATTTATTTGCTGGCACCGGTGGTGAAGGGACGTAAGGGGCATTATTAGGATCTTTTCGAGAATTTGCGTAAAAAAGGGTTTATATATGCCCGGGTGGACGGAGAAATCCGGGAAATCGGCCTGGGCATGAGTGTCGACCGCTATAAAATCCATGATATTGAAATCGTTGTGGATAAGTTGGTGGTGGATCGAATCGACCAGAAGCGTCTGAAGGCTTCGGTGGCTACTGCCATGAAAAACGGTAAAGGGGTGATGATGGTGAAGACCATGGATACGGACGAGGTGAAGTATTACAGCCGCAATCTGATGTGTCCGGATACGGGCATTTCGTACCGGGATCCTGCGCCGCATTCTTTTTCCTTTAATTCGCCTCATGGAGCCTGTCCCAAATGTAAAGGGCTGGGGTATATCACTGCCGTCGATATCGACAAGATTATCCCTAATCCCTCTCTTTCTATTTATGAGGGAGGAATAGAGCCTTTGGGGAAATATAAAAACAGCATACTTTTCTGGCAGATCGAGACTGTCCTGAAAAAGCATGGATTCGAATTGCATACTCCGGTCCGGGAATTGTCCGAGGAAGCCATAACGGATATTTTGTACGGGTATCCGGGACAGATCCGTTTGGAGAATACTGCCCTGGGGGTTTCCTCGAATTCCTTGTACAATTTTGAAGGCATTATCAAATACATCACCATGCAGGAAGAGAATGCCACTTCCAAGAAAGCCAACAAATGGGCCGAGCAGTTTATTTCGGTGGTGGAATGCGATGTTTGTCACGGACAACGCCTGAACCGGGAATCACTGAGCTACCGCATTGCCGGAAAGAATATTTCGGAACTGGCTTCCATGGAGCTGACGGATCTCTATGATTGGATTTGTAAGGCCGAAAGCCAGTTGGAAGACAAGCAACGCCAGATTGCGGGGGAAATCTTTAAAGAAATCCGTACCCGTCTGAAATTTTTGCTGGATGTGGGATTGGAATATCTATACATGAACCGGGGTTCCGCTACCTTGTCCGGTGGCGAGAGCCAGCGTATCCGTCTGGATACAAAGATCGGAAGCCTATTGGTGAATGTACTATATATATTGGATCAGCAGAGAATCGGTATGC
>CAJKZL010000582.1 GCA_905204385.1 uncultured Odoribacter sp.
GTTGTAACCACGCTTGTTAATGTTGTCTTTCGTAAGTGTTCCTCGGTTATAAGCCTTTTCCAAACGGCGTATTCCCTTTTCTCTGTTATAGGCGTCCTTGCGGGCACGGTCGTCGGTATATCCTACCAAGAGTCGCTGTCCGTTACCTTTGTCGTACTCTATCATTTGACAATTGACCTTCGGCTGTGCAAGAATCCACTCCTGTATTTTCTTGCTTTCATTCTTTATCTTTGCGCCGATAATATATTTGTAGCCATTACTCTCAAGGTCCGCTATATTATTGCCGTTCATAAGCCCGGAGTCGGCTACGACAATAAAATCATCAAGACTGTACTTCCTGACAAATTCAGTCACGACAGGTAACATTGTATGTCCTTCATATTTATTGCCCTCGTATATACAATATGCCAACGGGTAGCCTCCAATACTGACAAGCAGCCCTGGGATTATTTGCGGATTCTTGTGACGGCCTTCCTTGGAAAATCCGGTCTTACGCAAGTCGTCTTCATAATCGGCCTCAAAATAAAGGGTGGTTACATCATAAAAAAGAACGCCAATATGCCCATCTGGTATTTTACTGGTGTGCATAACGCTGATACCCTGGACAATTTCATGCTGATTGTCGCTAAGTTTGTCCAGATAGCGGTATATCTTTGACAAGCTGACATCTTCGTCAAAATGATTCTTCAGATATTCTACTGTGGCTGATTTGCTTACAGGATAAGCAAGACGTGCCTTGACAAGCTGCCGAAAAACAATGTCCTCAATTCGGTTAAAGCCAATATTATCAAATACACGATCGAGTATTAAATCAGCTCCGTTGATAGATATATTAGTGATACATGAAAGCATTTGTTCGGCACTTAGCAGTTCAGTCTCACATTTCTTGCGTTCATCACCGAAAAGGTCCAGACGTGGATGGCGGCGTTCTTCCTCCCTGTCAATCCAGACACGAGCTTTGACCAAAAGTCCATCGATCTCATCTGGACTTTTGGCGATGCCTATAGTTGCAAACTCCTTGTAAAAGCCGGAACTCTTTTCAGCGACAACAATGCTTACGGTACCAGACCGATTCTTTTTACGCTTAATGAACATAGAAAAATACGTTGCGTACCCCATTTTTGGGGTACGAAAAGTATATATAATTATTTATCAAGCAATTACAAAATCGATAATTTTATAGTGACGAAGTCAGGAAAAAGACATTTGGCTGAAACACAAAAATAATCCTCATTTTGCCCTGATCGGTATCGATCTGAAAGAAAACCGGGAACAGACAATACAGTTTGGCAAGGATTTAAAAATCACTTATCCATTGACCTTAGACACCGAAGGTAAAGCCTTTTACTCCTTAGCTGCACAGGGAGCCGGAGTCACCCGAAATATCATTATCGATAAACAAGGCAAGATAGTCTTCATGACCCGTCTCTACGATCCGGAAGAATTCGGGAAAATGTGCGAGGTCATCGACCGATTGCTGGATTAACCTTATCTCCAACTGTCATAATTGACCGCCGCTTCAAGGCGATTTTCAAGTGTATCGGATAATTGTGGGAAAAAATCGATGTTTGTGAGCCGTTCTACGGAATCCACAGTCACTGCATAATCCCGCAATTGCCTTTTTTCTTGGGTATTGGGAAGAACAAAAGCAATCATTTGCCGGGCCCCGGGAGCATAAACTACTTTGTAGAAAAAACCGGGAACGGTAACTCCAGTCCGACCGATTTTTCCTTTATTGTCTTTAAAAACAGGACCGGTGACAATATAAATCCGTTCTTTCTCTCCCCAATCCCGAACTTGCTTTTCCAGGCTTTTCCATATTCCCCGGTTAAAAACCGGCAATTGAGGAGAAATATTCGACATCAAAAAGGTTTCCTCCATCGCCTCAGCAGAATGAGTCATATCGGCAGCGGGGCATAAATGTCCGCGATCGTATCCACTTTTAGTGTAATCGGAAGGCTTCGCAGATCCGGAAGGTACTTTTTTATCTTCCCTAAACCGGTCTGTACGCTCGGCCACCCTTTCTTTTCCTTCCGATCCCAAGATATAATACACCCAGTTGGCTTGTTTATGCCGGCTATTGAAACTAAGCGTATAATAAGTATGACGAACAATTTCTCCCTCATCCGAAGGAAGCAATTCCGTATATTCAAACAACCTCTTTGCTTCATGCAAAGAGGCTGCTCCAATTTCTTTATCCGAAGTCCGGGAGACATAAAACCCCCAAACAATTCCCAAGCCTAACAAGCCACCAATAAGCCTTGTCCAACGCCGGGAATACCTTTTTTTTCCTGTCATTTACTAATCAGCTTGTACCCCTGTACCTTGTGCTTCAATCGCTTTCTTTATAGTTACATCATTCTGATAGAGAATCGGATAGAAACCATCGTCGTCCAATACATGCCGCCCGATAAAGGCTTTGATTAAAGAATTGAGAACATCATAAGAATCCCGGATTCATTTTTCATCCCGTTTCAGTCCTTTAGCCGCTGCATAATCCGCCATCTCAATAACCAGATCGAAACGATCCAAATACTTCAGTAATTTTTTATAATCCTTGATATTTTTAGTTTCCTGACGATGCCGGTCCATAAAATCAAAAGTGAAATCAT